>JAOUKG010000679.1 GCA_029882725.1 Cyclobacteriaceae bacterium | reverse complement strand
CTCCAGTTGCAAATGGGAAGTCTTCTTGTTTCTTTTTTATGAACCTGTCTAAGGTTGTACCAATAGGTAAGGCAATTCTCGATTGTTCCATAATTTATTTTCAGATAGCCAATTTTTAATCTTTTTATTTTAGGGCGGTTGAGTTTTTTATATTGGATTTAAAAATTCCTCCTGCCAATATCGATGGGCAGATGTTGCCCAGATATATGAATAACGTATTTTTTTTAACATTTATATTTTTTTTCAAATATAAGGGTTACTTAATAAACAGCATGTGTATAAAGAAAGTACATAGCACTTATACTCACCTGTTTAGCATGGTTAAGCAGAGGCCGCCTTTGAAAAAAGGCGGCTTTTATTTTTATATTGCAGTAAATTTGAAACCATTATGGAACATATTTTACTGGAAAAACAAGTAAGGCCCCACGTTTCTCTTATTCGATTAAACCGCCCCCAACAATTAAATGCCCTGAATCTTCAATTGATGTCTGAATTGAGAGATACAATTCAGGAACTTGATCAGGATCAGGATACCCATGTGATAGTGGTTACGGGAGATGAAAAGGCCTTTGCGGCTGGAGCTGATATCAAGCAAATGGAGGGAAAATCTTCAGTGGATATGTTAAAAATTGATCAGTTCAATACCTGGGATCAAATCAGAAAAACGAAAAAACCAATAATTGCAGCAGTTTCCGGGTTTGCCTTGGGTGGAGGATGCGAACTGGCGATGACTTGCGACATGATTATTGCCTCAGAATCTGCAAAATTTGGGCAGCCTGAAATAAAAATCGGAACTATGCCAGGGGCAGGTGGGACACAAAGGCTTACGCGTGCATTGGGAAAGGCCAAAGCCATGGAATTGGTACTTACCGGAGATTTTTTATCGGCAGAAGAAGCGTTAAGTAGAGGACTGGTTAATAAAATAGTGCCTGTAGAAATTTATTTGGAGGAGGCTTTTGAATTGGCTGCCAGGATTGCGGCCATGCCTCCTATTTCCGTACAACTGGCCAAAGAGTCTGTAAATCAGGCTTTTGAGGTTGGATTGTCGCAAGGATTGGTATTTGAAAGGAAAAATTTTTATTTGACTTTTTCTACTGAAGATCAAAAAGAAGGCATGAATGCTTTTATTGAAAAAAGAAAGCCTAATTTCAGGGGTAAATAAACAGATTTGAATTAATTAAAAGATATTTTGAATATAAAAACACATTTACCAGTTGTTCTTACCCTCGATGCAGGAGGGACCAATTTTGTTTTTTCAGCAATGAAAGATGGTGAGGAGATAGTGGATTCTGTACATATGGATTCTTCTGCCGATGATTTGCAAAAATGTATAAAAACCTTGAAAGATGGATTTCGGGAAGTTATTTCGCAATTAAGTGATAAACCAGAAGCTATAAGTTTTGCTTTTCCGGGGCCTGCAGATTACCCACGCGGAATAATAGGTGATTTGCCTAATTTACCGGCATTTCGTGGCGGTGTACCCCTGGGGCCAAAGCTTTCTGAAGAGTTTAAAATTCCTGTTTTTATAAATAATGACGGTAATTTATTTACCATGGGTGAGTATTATGGAGGTATGCTTCCCAGTATAAATAACCTTTTAAAAGAATCAGGGAGTACCAAAAAGTATGAAAATTTAATTGGAGTAACACTTGGAACCGGCTTTGGTGGTGGCCTTGTAGTTGGAGGTAATTTGATTATGGGCGACAATTCGAATGCCGGGGAGTTTTGGTCGTTGAGAAATAAATTGTACCCTCAGTCAAATGTTGAGGAAAGTATAGGATCCCGTGCTTTGAGTAGGAAATATTGCAAATACTCCGGTACGGAAAAAGTGTATTCAGCAAAAGACCTTTTCGAAATAGCGATAGGAATAAAGGAAGGAAATAAAGAAGCAAGTTTAAAGGCTTTCGCCGAAATGGCCATGGTTTTAGGGGATACACTTGCCAATTTGGTTAATATCTTTGACGGATTAATTGTGATGGGAGGGGGAATTTCTTCGTCTCATGCCCTTTTTATGGATGTGGTGTTAAATGAAATGAATGGAAAATTGACAAACAGTGATGGTTCGGTATATTCCAGAATGATTTCCACAGCATATAATTTGGAAAAACCTGACCAGATAGAAGATTTTATCCATGGGGGACAAAAACTTATTGACGCCAATGGATTAGGGAAACTAATATACAACGCTTCTCCTGTAACAGGAATAGGGATATCTAAACTGGGAACGAACCGGGCGATCAGTTTGGGTGCTTATTTTTGGGCAGTGAGGAAATTAGCAGAATATTAATTATGAAAAAGCGAAGGGAATTTATTAAAAAAACGATTGTGGCTTCAGCCTCTTTTGGAGTAATTCCTATGTTAGGTGATCACAGAAGCCCAAAAAAAGAGGATATTCTTTCATCACCAAAGAAGATCAATAAACCTGTAGTAATAAGTACCTGGAATAATGTGAAGGCCAATGCGGCTGCCTGGGAAGTGTTGAAAACCGGAGGAAATGCGTTGGATGCTGTCGAGGCAGGAGTGAAGGTGCCGGAGGCAGACCCCTTGGATAGAAGTGTTGGTTATGGGGGTAGGCCAGATAGAGATGGAAATGTTACTCTGGATTCATGTATCATGGACCA
>JAOUKG010000677.1 GCA_029882725.1 Cyclobacteriaceae bacterium | reverse complement strand
GAATGGAGATTACTGAACGCAGTAAGGTGAAGCAAGGGGAAGATGGGTACCGTTATGCTTTGCCAGCCGAAATGAAATGTAGGCTGGGGTTTCAGGGACAGGAGAAAGACGATGGCGGGGAATGGGGCAGTGAGGCGATTTATGATTATGGGTTCAGGATATACAACCCGGGGATAGGAAGATGGATGAGTGTAGATCCCTTGGCACAGAAGTATGCAGGATTGAGTCCATTTAACTATGTAAAAAACAATCCATTAATTTATATAGACCCTGATGGGTTGGATGTCTATACCATTAATTACGATGGTAGCATTGTTAGGCAATTAACTGACGATAATTACAATACCTACACATATATAGATAAAGCTGGAACGAGCCATGATGTAGGGACATATTACAAAAATGAAAAAGGTTTGATTCAGCTTCCAACTATTAATGATACTGAGGGAAGTGGAGCAAAAATTACACCAAAACCTACTAAAGATAATGAATTATTTATTTCTGGGAATGCTTTGGCGGGTTTAATAGGTGCCTCAGCATATTCTGGTGAGGAAATGTATGTTAACGGAGTTAGCTATGCAAATGGAGGTTCGCCGCCCCCTAGTATAACACATATAGATGGAGATGTTTTTGATTTAAGATTTACAGGAAAAAATGGGAGTAGAGGTGGTTTGAATTATAAGAAGCACCCTTCTGATTTTTATAAAATTGATATGGATGCTTCGAAAAGAATGAATGCAGGATTGAGACATTTTGGCTGGAGTACTATATTAGCTTCTACTTATATGAAAATAGAGAAACAGTTTATGCTGGTGCAGGGTAATTATGATCCGAAATATTCTGAATATTACTTTCAGCTAACTGATGTAAAAGTACCAGTCAATATAACAGGTACAACCCACTGGCGGGATCATTATGATCATGAACATGTGATGACTTTTCGACCAAAAATAAAGGAGAGACCTGCACTGAAGCCTTTGACAAAAGTAAAACCAATTGGAATTCAATTATAAAAACATGAGAATAATAAGATATTTAGTAATAGTGTTGATGTTTATTTCCTGTTCAGAAAGGAAAAACACACAAAATGCAGACAAATTTATTGATACGGGTGCAGCAGATAGTGTCCACCAAAGAATATATGATCAGCCAGATTCTGTCACATCTCAAAATACTGGAAATAATGAAAATAGTTCTGGTTTGAATGTAGATACTGAAGAAAAAAGAATCGAATCGAAGTTTGAGCCATTGGAGGGATTTTTAATAATTGATGTTAAAGGTTTGTATCTTTATAGAAAAGAACTTGTCTTCATGGATATGAACGGCAAGGATAGTGTTAGGTTTGATAATGGTTATGTTTACATAGAAAACAAGAAGTATGAGATAATGGATGAGGAACATTTGTATACAGAACTGATAAATATAGAAACGTATTATCCTGACTATGGTTTGTTTATCTTAAAATGTTTTGGTAGAAAAGGTGACAATTATATTGTTGAGTTAAATGGGGATAGTACTTTGGTTAATGGGAAGTCTTTTTTAGTGGAATTTAAAGATTATAAAAAATTTATTTTTGACGCAATGTTTTTAAAAGACACAAAGGAAAACCCATTTCGTACCCATCCTTCCGATAGTTCAGATATTATAAAAGAAGATGATTATGGCTTTTATGCTGTGGATATACAGGGAGATTGGGTCAAAGGGCAAGATTATAAAGAAGGATGTATTATTGCCGAAACTCCCTCACCAGTAGATATTTTTGTTTGGATCAGGTGGAGGAAGGACGGTAAATATATTTTAGAAGTAAATTATAGTTGTTAATTAGGAACGCTTTACTACTACTCTCTGAGAGAATTGGAGAAAAAAAATGCACACTAGATTCAGACTTAGGAGGTGAATAGTAAACCGTAAGCCGTGAACGGTTTTGCCGGCAGTTAGCCTTTTGCTGTTAGTTATTGGCCGTGCCCAACACTTAGGCTTTGACTACCTCACCTTCCTTCATACCGTTTCGGACAGTGAAGACCCGCTTCAATTTTTTATTGTGTTGATTTTTGTCGGTAGAAAATTGAATCTGCCCCTCTCCTAAAAAATCTTAGTTCTCATTCTCTATCTTAATCTCAATCTGTATTTTCAGGAGAGGGGCTTGTACCTTCAGAATTCATTCTGTGAGTTAACTAATTTCTGTTTTTCATCTCGATTTGCTTAATGTATAAATATTCGTCATGTAGTCGAAAATAGTGATATATAAACCTAAACCGATACCCTTAGTTGCTTGTACGATCCTTTCTCCGCGCGGGGAGAAATCACAGCATTTTCAATAAGGTTTAACCGCGCCGGAGAGGGGTGCCCGAAGGGTGGGTAGGCTCACCGAAGCCTTTTTTGGCGTAGGTGGGGTGTGGGGTGAGGAGGGAAGCACCAGCAAGGGAAACTTAGTAACAGCTAAAGGAGAATCCTCTGGTTGGCATAATCCTGCAAATCCCGGTTCAGACTTAGGAGGTGAACAGTAAACGGTGAGCTGTAAACAGTAAACAGTAAACAGTATTACCATCCATTAGCTTTTTACTATTAGTCTTTTGCTTGCGATTCAGTTGACCGATTAACCGATTCCTCAGGGTGGTGAGC
>JAOUKG010000676.1 GCA_029882725.1 Cyclobacteriaceae bacterium | reverse complement strand
TCTATACGCTCCGCTAGCGCATCGGCTTGGGCTTTACACTATCAAGTCTGAATTGGAAGATTTATACCTTAGATATGCTGAACCCAACGATTATGAAGAAATCTATTCTAAATTAGAGGATCTAAAAGCTAGTCGTACACGTTTTATAGGAGTGTTTTCAAAACCAATTCGTGATGAATTGACAGCACTTGGTTGTGATTTTGAAATTAAGGGAAGACCAAAATCTATTTATTCTGTATGGAGAAAAATGAAGCAGCAGGATATACCTTTTGAACAAGTGTATGATTTGTTTGCCATACGTATAATTATAAATGTACCCAGAGAGGAAGAGAAGGCTGCATCCTGGCAGGTTTATTCTGTGGTTACAGATTACTATAGACCAAACCCTGACAGGTTACGCGATTGGATTTCAACACCTAAAGCAAATGGTTACGAATCCTTGCATACTACGGTAATGGCGAAGAATGGGCATTGGGTTGAAGTTCAAATCAGAACAAAAAGAATGGATGATATTGCAGAAAAGGGATATGCTGCACATTGGAAATATAAACATAATTTGAATCTTGAAGAATCTCAATTGGAACAATGGCTTGCTGCTGTACGTGATTCCCTTGAACAAAATAATGTTGAAGCACTTGAGTTTGTTGATAATTTCCGTGGAAACCTCTTCGCCCAGGAAATATTTGTTTTTTCACCGAAAGGGGATCTCTATACCCTTCCAAATGGAGCTACAGCACTTGATTTTGCCTTTGCAATACATACAGAAATAGGACTAAAATGTATTGGTGCAAAAATAAATCAAAAGCTTGTGCCAATTAGTCATGAATTAAGTAATGGGAATCAAGTTGAAATTCTTACCTCGTCTAAACAAAAACCAAGCGAAGATTGGCTAAGGTTTGTAATCACATCTAAAGCACGTTCCAATATAAAAGATGGCCTGAAAGAAACAAAAAGACATGTTTCAGACAAAGGAGAAGAAATTGTAGAGCGAAAGTTTAAACAACTTCGAATAGACTATAATCAGGAAAATATTGACAGGTTCAGGGAGTTCATGCACCAGAAAACAAAATTTGAACTGTATTATAAGGTAGGGGCCGAGGAAATAAGGCTTTCTGATTTTAAAAGATTCAAAGAAGTTAAACCACTCAAACTAAAAAAACGCACAGAAGTAAAAATACGTGATGCCAAAACTTTTGAGAACGAATTAAAAAGAGTGAGTGGAGACATCAGGGATATATTATTAATAGGAGAGGATATGGATATAGTGGATTACAAGCTATCAAAATGTTGTTCCCCTATACCCGGTGATGATGTTTTTGGATTTGTAACCGTTAGTGAAGGAATTAAGATTCACCGAACTTCCTGTCCAAATGCACCTGAGTTGCTTGCAAATCACGGGCATAGAATAGTAAAGGCAAAATGGGCATCCGAGCATATGCAGTCTTTTCTTACAGGTTTGAAAATTGTTGGAATCGATAGGGTAGGCCTAGTAAACGATGTAACGAGTATAATTTCAGAAGAGCTGAAAGTAAATATGAGGTCAATGTCAATTGATACAGAATCAGGTATTTTTGAAGGCGATATAAAATTGTATGTAAATGACACCAAACATTTGGAGCTTTTGCGTAAAAAACTAGAAAAAGTTGAAGGAGTAGTAAAGGTTTCCCGATTTGAATATCAGGAATAGATCCAAACTGTTATATTTGCACTTTGAATTTAAAAAATATTGTGGTAAAAGAAAAAATATTTAATGAGGTAACCAAGATTTTTACAGCATACCTGGAAAATAAAAATCTAAGAAAAACTCCGGAACGTTATGCGATTTTGGAAGAGATATATTCAAATGATGGTCATTTTGATGTGGAGTCACTCTATATTAATATGAAAAACAAAAACTATCAAGTGAGTAGAGCTACGGTGTATAATACGCTTGACCTTTTGGTGGAGTGTGATTTGGTAAGTAAACACCAATTTGGAAAAAACCAGGCACAGTATGAAAAGTCTTATGGGTATAAACAACACGATCATTTAATTTGCACAGAATGCCATAAGGTAGTTGAATTTTGTGACCCGAGAATCCATAATATACAAACCATGGTAGGTGATTTATTGAATTTTAAAATTTTTCACCACTCTTTGAACCTATACGGAATTTGTGGAGATTGCCAGGCGAAACTTAATTTTCAGGCAAATGAAATTTAATTCTGAAATAAAAGAACAAACTTTGATTCTTCATTTTGAAGGTGATCTGATTGGGGAAGACAATGGTCTTGATATAATTGAACAGGTTAACGAAGCTCAGCAGAAAGGGATCATACGTTGTATTGTTGATATATCAGGTTTACGGTATATTAATAGTTCCGGAATTGGAGTGTTAATAACCATATTGACAAAATTCAGAAACAAGGGAGGTGAGATTTATTTAGTAAATCCATCTGAAAGTGTAAAAAAACTATTGATAATAACAAAGCTGAATGCAATATTCAATATTTCTGAATCATTGGAAGAGGCTTTGAAATCTATAAAATAATATGACAAAAGTGGATGTATTGCTTGGTCTCCAGTGGGGTGATGAAGGCAAGGGTAAAATTGTTGATTTTCTTGCAAACAAGTATGATGTAGTAGC
>JAOUKG010000675.1 GCA_029882725.1 Cyclobacteriaceae bacterium | reverse complement strand
GACAATGGAAACATAATCAGGTTATCGCCCTATTCAAAATGGCATAGTTTCCATCGTTTTCAACATATTTATTCCTGGTTTTTATACACTTTAGGAACTTTGTCGTGGGTGACATTAAAAGATTTTAAGCAGTTTTTTGTATATAAAAGAGAGAACTATGTAAAAGACCGTAAAGAATTCTGGAGACAGCTTATCATCTTAATTGGTACCAAAGGTCTTTATTACGGATACATTTTTGTAATCCCCTTAATTTTCACGCCCTGGACTTTCTGGCAGATTATTATTGGATTTCTTTTACTTCACTTTGTTTCAGGCTTCATACTTAGTGTTACATTTCAATTGGCACACATTGTGGAAGAAAATGCACACGAAACCGGTGAAAAAGAAGTAATAGACAATTCATGGGCTGCGCATCAGGTTCTTACAACGGCCAATTTTTCCAGAAAAAGCAAGTTTTTAAACTGGTATCTTGGAGGGTTAAACTTTCAAATTGAACACCATTTATTTCCTCATATTTGTCATATTCATTATTCAAAATTGTCGGATATTGTTAAAAAAACAATTAGGGAGCATGGTATGGAATACCGTGAATTTGGGAATATGTTTGACGCTATGAAATCACACTACAAGGCACTGAAATCGCTTAGTGTTCAATAGGTTAATATAGCCATTTTAATTAAAAGTAAAGATCCAACCTTCCAATCGAATATTCCGGGTTAATTTAACGGTATTGAAACCAAGTAAAATTGAAACGGATATAAACGTTTATAAACGGTTGTTTTGTTCATAATTACCGAAATTTACGAAACCTTTCGAAGGTTCCAAACCTTCGAAAGGTTCGTAAAATTTGAAGGTATATTAGATTATAATAGAACGCTCAGAACAAACCCTATTGCATAATCGGTTTAATGCTAATTGTTCAAGATCTAATAAAAAAGAAGATTAAAACTATTGAATACTATAACATATTCACACCTGAATAAACAAGATAGAGCATATATAAACCTATAAGGAATATACCCGTCATTTTACTCATTTTCCATCTTCCGATAGCCAAAATAGCGAATATAAAAATAACTGAGCCAAATAATAAGATTATTGATTCAGACAAGCCTTCTTTATTATTTTGCAAATCAGTATTTGTAAAAATCAACACCAAGGCCCAGGGCAGGCCAAGTCCAATCAAAATATCAAAAATATTACTTCCTATAGCATTACTTACCGCCATACCACCACGACCTTGACGAGCCACAATTACAGATGACATTAAATCGGGAATAGAAGTACCAACTGCCAACACTGTAAGAGCTATTATTACTTCGGGCACTTCCAAAATCATTGAAATATTTATAGCAGATTCCACCAATACCCAGGAAAGTAAAGCAATCATCGCTATCGATATAAGGAAATTAAGATAATAATGCTTTGAGGATAGGTAAAACTTAGATAGAGCATAATCAAAAGGGAAGAAAATTTTCATGAACCCCACATGCTCTTCATCATGTTCTTCTTCATTATCAATCACATCAATTTCTGTAAATTTGAATAATTTCCTCCAATACCTAACGGCCAATAAGTAAAGTACATAGATAGACATCAGAGTAAAACTTTCTAAAATGGTAATATTTCCATCATAAAAGACGATGAATAAAGTTATGATTGCTATAATATAGAAAAGTAAATCACGTAAAACAGGTTGCCAAACTAAAACAGCCTTTCGTACCATGGCACTTGCTCCTATGATAACCAAAATATTAAATAAAGCTGAACCTACTATAGTACCAATACCAATCTCTTTGTGTTCTCCCCCTGATCTGAATACAGATATTAAAGCTACGAAAAGTTCTGGGGCACTTGACCCAATAGCCATCAATGTTGCCCCGGCCATATCATGAGACATATTTAAACGCTCTGCTATTTTATCCAGCGAGACTACAAAATATTTATCACTGACCTGTGCCAGCAGATAAAATGACACAATAAGTGCCAAGAAATACGCAACTAAAACAACCATTAAATCAAATTACCTTTTATTTAAGACACTACACAAGTTTTGACGACTTCCCCCATGTAAAGAACATTGCGAATTTAAACAAAAATTTACCCTAAGAAATAATTTTCTAACATTTAAGTTTTATATTTTTCTTAATTACACTTAATTCTGCTCTATTCAAAAAAACGAAAACTTAATTAATCTCCTCTGGAATTAATATATAGTTATGATAAACATAATATTTAAATTTATTAATTTAAACTTTTCTAAGCTATTTCAAAACTGGATCGCATGAGTTTTTTTTCAAATCTACTACTTTTTATATTGTTGTTATCGCTGATAGCGTGCGCTGATGATCCTATAAGTTATAACAATGATATAAGACCCATTCTTACCACTAAATGCCTTTCCTGTCATGGAGGTGTTAAAAAAAACGGAGGGTTTAGCTTACTTTTTGAAAGTGATGCTCTTGGATTAACAGCTTCCGGTGCCCATGCAATAATTCCTGGTGATCCTTCAAATAGTGAACTGATCAAAAGAATTTCAAACCCCGACCCTAAACTTAGAATGCCTTATGAAAAACCCCCTTTATCAGAAAATGAAATAGAGCTATTAAAAAAATGGATAAAGCAAGG
>JAOUKG010000674.1 GCA_029882725.1 Cyclobacteriaceae bacterium | reverse complement strand
CTGCATTTCAAACTGAAATTACTAAGCCGGTTAATGGCAAAGAAATTATTGAAAAAGCACTTGAATTACATAGTGATAAAAAATACAATGAAGCAATTGAGTTGTATTTAACTGTTTTGTCATCAGACTCATCTTACTACCGCGCAATGACTGAACTTTGCATCAGTTACATAAGTGCTGAAAAGTATGATGATGCGATTAATATGTCTAATTGGTTAATGAAAAAACCAACTGAGCACAAACCTTTGTTGTACACCATTTTAGGAAATGCCACAGATTTAAAGGATCAAACAAAAGAGGCTATTTCTATTTACAAAGAAGGTATTGCAAACTACCCTTATTATCAATTATTGTATTATAATTTGGGAACGTCCTATGTTAAAAATAACCAATTTCAAGAGGCTGTTTCTTCATTTCAAAAGGCAATAAAACTAAACCCTTTCCATTCGGCAAGCCATTTTTTGCTCGGAAGGTTAATGGCCGATCAGGGAAATAGAGCCAAAGCCATGCTTTCTATGTCAATAGCAGTGGCCGTGGCCCCAACAAACAATAAAATGTTGGTAAGTATAAATGATCTGGTAAGCGATGCCGATAAAGATGAAAATTCCCGGGAAAGATTTACCGATAATAATGAGTTTGATGCACTTGATAATCTGTTAAGATCAAAAGTAGCACTCGACAGCAAATATAAAACAGGTGTGGCTCTTGATGCCCCGGTAGTAAAGCAAATGCATTTACTCCTGGATCAATTTAAATACGATCCCACCAGTAAGGATTTTTGGATGCAAACTTACGGCCCGCTTATTCAGGAGTTAAAGGATAAGGAGCTTACGGTGCCTTTTCTTTATCATATCCTGAAATCTACAACAAGTAAAGATGTTAAAAAATGGATAAGTAAAAATGGAAAACAGTTGGATGTGTTTTATGAAGTAGCCAATTCCAATTTAAAAACAGTAAGAAGTAAAGGTGAATATATTGTAGGAGGCAAAAAGGATATTTACCCAATGTGGTATTTTACAAATAATAGATTTAATGCCATCGGAAAAGAATCAGGCGATGAGACAAAAGTTGGACCTTGGGAATTTTACAATACGTTAGGAAATAAAGATGCCATTGGAACTTTCAATGATAAGGGAGAGAAAATTGGTAACTGGAGTTATTATTACGATAACGGAAACCTTTCAGGAAAGGAAATTTTCAATTCAGAAGGAAAATTGAATGGGTTGTGTAAATACTATTATAATTCGGGGCAGCTGAGATCTGTAATCCCCTATAAAAACGGAGAAGTGGAAAAAGATGTAAAGACCTATTATGATTGTGGTTCTCTTCGTGAAATAATCCCTTTTTCAGGTGGCAAAAAGGAAGGGAACGGGGAGGCTTATTATGCTTCCGGAGGTGTCAGCATAAAATATAGTATGAAAGAGGGTAAACTGGATGGAGTCTATAAAAAATTTGATAAAAAGGGAATGCTTACGGAGGAATATATATATAATGCAGGGGAAATTAATGGCCCTTACACCTATTATTATCCTTCTGGAAAGATCAAAGAAAAGGGAACCTACGTAAATAGTGAATATGAGGGAGAAATTTATGGGTTTTATGAAAACGCAAATAAAAAGGTAATTGGCCAATATATTGCAGGCTCGAGGTCGGGCACCTGGGAATTCTTTTATGAGGATGAAAAAAGGGATCAAACAGAAAGTTATGTAGATGGGGAACTGGATGGGGAACTTCTCATTTATGATAAAAATGGAGAAGTGTATTTTGTTGAAGTATATGAAAGTGGAAAATTAAAGGGGTATAAGTTTAAAAATGAGGGGGGTGAACTGGAAACAGTTTATAGCAAAACCGGAACTTTTGAATTTAAACGGTTTGATGAGTATGGTCAGTTGAGAACTTTGGGAGGTATAAGACTTGGGAAAAAACATGGTGACTACACATATTATTGGCCCAACGGCAATATCTATTATACTATAAAACTTAAAAATGGTAAAATGGATGGTACCTATACAGAGTACACTAAAAAAGGAATTAAACTTTTAGAATATGAGTACGATAAGGGGAACCTTAATGGTTATTACAAACGTTTCTTTGAAAATGGAAAAGTTGAGGAAGAGGGTTGGTTTGTAGATGATGAACGGGAGGGAAAATGGATAACCCGTTATCTAAATGGAATGGTTGATGAAATTTACCATTATAATAATGGTTTGCAAAACGGATTCGAAGAATATTATACCTTATCGGGTAAATTGAGATATAAATTTTGGAATGATTATGATGATCTTACGGAATATATTCAATACGACACTTTAGGCAACGTTTTGAATTCCCAATCTAGGTCCAGAGCAGTAGATACTATCACGTATTTTTATGATAATGGGAAAAAAAGTTTTGAAACGCTGGTGAAATGTGGTGAAAGGCTTTCTCAAAAGAGCTTTTACAAGTCGGGGAATACAAAAAGGATTGTTAGTACCAGCGATTTTGTAAATTCAAAGGTGGAGTATTTTACTCCATTTAAGAAAAAGGAGATTGCCGGGAGTTACAAAAACAATCAAATGGAGGGTGAATGGATATGGTATTATCCTTCAGGTAAAATTGAAACCAAAGGTTCCTATATAGCTGGTGAAAGAAAT
>JAOUKG010000673.1 GCA_029882725.1 Cyclobacteriaceae bacterium | reverse complement strand
GAAGTGCAAGGTCAGTTTGTTTTGAGTATGGCCGGCCGTGGTTTCGACTCCAGAATTATCCTGGGGCTCGATCAAAATTTTAAAGATTCGGATTGTGTGAGCTGTGGGGCTTGTGCCCAGGCCTGTCCTACTTCAGCGATTTCTGATGTTTTTCAATCGAAATCTATTACCGCTACGGCTAAAACCAGAACCGTTTGTACGTATTGTGGAGTGGGGTGTAATTTGGATGTGGCCTCCGAAAATGGAGCTGTACTGAGTATTCAGGCACCTTACGATGCTGAAGTGAATCAGGGACACACTTGTTTAAAAGGGAGGTATGCTTTTAAATTTTACAATCATCCGGATAGGCTCAATTCTCCAATGATCAAAAGAAATGGTGAATTTGTGAAAGTGAGCTGGGATGAGGCCTACAACTTTATAACAAACAAACTAACCCATTATAAGGAAGCGTTTGGTCCGGATTCGATTGCCGGTATTTCATCTTCAAGATGTACCAATGAGGAAAACTACCTGATGCAAAAATTTATCAGGGCAGTGATTGGCACCAACAACATTGATGGATGTGCAAGGGTTTGTCATGCTCCTACGGCATTGGGGATGCAGAAAACATTTGGAACGGGGGCAGCGACCAATAGCATTTCAGATTTAAAATACACCAATGCTATATTGGTAGTAGGAGCGAATCCTACGGCAGCTCATCCGGTAACGGGGGCGAAATTGAAACAATTTGCCATGAAGTCTGATAATTTATCGATCGTGGTGGATCCAAGAAAAACAGAACTGGCCCGGTATGCTACATATCACCTTGCGCTTCGGCCGGGTACCAATGTGGCTTGTTTGAATATGATGATGTATTATATTGTGAAGGAAGGGCTTACGGATCAGGCATTTATTGATCACCGAACAGAGGGGTTTGAAGACTTCAGGAAGAACTTGTTGAATATTGATATAGCAGAGCTTGAGAAAATTTCGGGAGTAGATAGAAATTTGGTGAGAGAAGCAGCTATGGCTTATGCTTCGGCTCCCAATGCCATGTCTTTTCACGGGCTGGGGGTTACAGAACATTCCCAGGGAACTCTGGCTGTAATTCAGATTGCTGAATTGGCCATGCTCACAGGGAATATTGGAAGAAAGGGGGTGGGAGTAAATCCTTTGAGGGGGCAAAATAATGTGCAAGGAGCAGCCGATATGGGGGTTCAGCCTCATCAGGGAGCCGGATATCTCGATGTTACAAAACCAGACATCATTGAAAAGTACGAAGCGTTTTATGGGGTAGATCTTCCCAAACATGTAGGGTATAAAATACCTCAGATGTTTGATAAAGCCCTAGAAGGAAATTTGAAGGCATTATGGATTATTGGTGAAGATGTAGCCCAAACAGATCCGAATACACAAAAAGTGGTGAAGGCATTAAATGCAGTTGATCTGGTGATTGTTCAGGAGCTGTTTATGACAGAAACGGCCAAACTTGCCGATGTTATTCTTCCCGGGGCTTCTTTTTTAGAAAAAAGCGGAACATTTACAAACGGTGAACGACGGGTTCAGGCAGTTAGAAAAGTAGTAGAACCTATACCCGGAGCCAAGGCAGATGGACAAATTATTATTGACGTAATGAATAGGATGGGCTATAAACAACCTGATTATACTCCTGAGGGTATGTTAGAGGAAATTTCACAGATTGTTCCCTTTTTTGCAGGCATTACGTGGGAGAACTTAGGAAACAACGGAAAACAATGGCCGGTGCGTCCTGATGGTGCAGGAACCACCATTCTGCATGAAAAAGATTTCAAAAGAGGGAAAGGTTTATTTGAATTCAACCCTTTCGAGGAATCGGTGGAAATTCAGGACAACGGGAAAGAATATCCCTATATATTGACTACTAATAGAGAGCTGGAACATTATAATTGTGGGGCCATGACCCGAAGAACCGGAAATAATGAGATACTTTCCAATGACTATTTGATGATCCACCCCGAGGATGCCAAAAAGCATTTGATCAATGAAGGGGATATGGTTTGTCTGGAGTCGCCAAGAGGAAAAGTAGATATAATGGCGAGGATTACCAACGAGGTTAATCCGGGTATATTGAGTACAACCTTTCATTTTCCCGAAATTATGGTAAACAATATTACATCAGATGTTCATGATCGGGATGCGATGTGTCCTGAGTATAAGGTGGTGGCAGTGCGGATAAGGAAGTCGAAGGGGGTACGGGTTTGAAGTTGGGTGTAGCTTTTTTTTTGTAGCCTGGATAGGATTTGCTGAAACGGATATAAACGTTTATAAACGGCTTTTTTGTCTATAATTACCGAAATTTACGAAACCTTTCGAAGGTTCCAAACCTTCGAAAGGTTCGTAAAATTTGAAGTATTTTAGGTACAATAAAATGCTGAAGATAAACCCTATTGAATAATCCAGGTTTATTTATGTAATAATGAAAATTGGAAAACCGTTGATTTACTTAGCCAAAAAAAAATATGAGTGATTGGCATCTATTGATATTCCCAACGTTTTATCATCCCGTAGGGATGAAATATTTGTAGAAAACCTCGTGTTAGTGAACCGTCGCATAGGGACGGAATGTTTTGCCCGCAACATTTTGATGCCCGATTTTTAGGGAAATCTTCCGTTTTTC
>JAOUKG010000672.1 GCA_029882725.1 Cyclobacteriaceae bacterium | reverse complement strand
ACTGTTGGGTGGATGGGTCAGGTAAGGTGGAGACAATTTTTTTAGGTTCAAAAAACAGCTCATCTTTTCCCTCAGGTAAACAAATACATCCTTGGTCCCCATAATATTTCGCAGTACGAACAACTCCATTGGGGAGCGTTACGTGAACAGATTTGTTTTCAGTATCCAGTTCTCGTTTGCTGAACTTTGCTCGTTCCTCATAAGGCGCAGAGAAATATCCAATATTTTCGGCTGCAAAGTCGAAGTCAAGACCTGTGATAAAAACAGCAGAGCACAATATTTTGGCAAATCCAGAAGCGTGATGAGATAGAGGGTCTCCGGGTACGGGTTCATAAGGGGTGTCAATTTCAAAGGAATCGGCCCGGGTCTGCATTTTTTCTTCTAGGGTGGGTTCCAGACCAACAATAGTACTTTCTTCGCTCTTCTTCTGACTACAACCGAAGATGGTAAGTGCAAATATCAGGAGTAATAATTGTGCATTATTTTTAATGAATACTTGTGGGGAAAATGATAACATGACGTTTAAGGTTAGTTTTAGAAATATAAAACTAACCAAAGAATTGAAATATATAAGCTTTGGTCCCGATTCAATTCGGTTTGATTTGAAGTTAAATTGCATTTCGAAATTGAAATTTTACATTCATCATATTGATTTAGAGTTTCAGGTTTTCAGTTTCAGTTTCAATTTATGATTTCTTATACCCGAAGAATGGTTTAACAGCTTATTCCAAAGTTTTGGGAGTGGTATAATAATCACTACTTATAAAAATTGATTTGGTCTGTATCTAAGGTTTCTGTTCATAATAATTTGGTTTCTATATTCTTATTTATACTCAACCAAGGGAGTAAATGCATTTAAATGTTTATTAAACGGCTGGTTATTGCTGTTTTGTGTAACTTACACCGGGGAGGGGAAAATGCTATATCCCTAAAAAACAATTTCAATATCTCAAAACTTTACACACCTTATCCTGAAAATAAACGTTTATTTTTTTTGATCCTTTTAGGGACATATTATTTTAAGTGGGAAAATCCGGATTAAAATCTCACCCTTTAAATAAATATGTAATAGTTAAACTTGGATTATCAATGCTGTTAAGTAAAGCTTTTTATGTTAAAATAAAGTGTATTTCTGAAACAGATAAAGATTCCCGAATCGGGAAGTGTTTTAGGCGTACTAAAATTAATAATGTATGTAAGTTTCAAATTTCAATGCGTTAGGATGCCCCTTTACATACTAAAGCCCAAATAGTATAATTCCGATAGCATATACCCCCGCAGCTGCTCCAAAACCAGCCAACGTTTTTTTAACTTTCTTTTTTCTCGCTTGTTTTTTATACCCATTCACATAATTTCTATCATTCATAAAAATCACGTCTGAAACTTTTTGGTTCTCCATATTTATTGGAGTCGAAGCCGCAATAACTCCAACAACTAATCCAACGGGAGGAAAAAGTGTTGTTGCTGTTGACCAAAAGCTCCGTTGCCTTTATAATATAGATTGGCATCCTCCTGACCTTTTCTATACATTTGCTTCGGAGTAAATGTAGGTATCGATATCTCCTTCTCTAAGGGTTTTGTTTGAGGTATCAATTCACGTGTTCCATTTGCATAAGTTATCATGAAAATGTCATCCAATAGAATTATTTGGTTTACTACCTGTACAGAATCGGTGATCTGACAGACAATGTAGCCTGTAGTTATTTCAGTTACTTTTCCAAAAACTTCTTATCCACTTCTCTTTAATACAGTATCTGTATTTTGATTGGAGACTTGCGCGAAAATCGTTGACGATCCGAATAAAATGGTTATGATAAAGAGTAAATTTTTCATAAGACATTAAGTGTTTAATTAACTCGGGTGTTGAATCCTATCAATAAACTTATTCTTGATCCTGTACGTTCTGTTATTTGTGTATCATAATCCTTTTTACGAACAGAGGGGACAAAAACGAGGTTTATTGGAAAATACATTTTATCCGATTTCAATGAACCGCCAACGGCAAAGGCCATGCCTACACCTGATAATGAAAGATTAGGGCCCAGGCCGAATTCTAAGCCATTATTATTGTTTCGTATCCCTAACAACATACTGATACTGGGTAAAAAAAGACCTTTTTCTACACCGCCAACAAGAACAGCCCATTATACCAGTCCGGTTGGACCATTTTCTATTGAAAAAAGCCGGGTTTCAAACTGCCACCCAAATTGAACGATGAATGGTTGATTACCTCTTTCCAATAGCATATCCTTGGATGTTCCTTCATTCAAAATTGTAAATCCAACTCTGGGGCCGTTGTAGTGGATTCGGTCATACCCTAAATCTTCATCGGGTTCTACTTCAGGTTCTATATTGAGAATATGAAGTGGGCTTGGGGGCCTGACTAGGGGAAGATACCGGAGTATTAGGTTGAGCTGAAAAGATTTCTTTAGATCCGTTTTCATAGGTGATCATAAATAAATCGGATTTTAAAATTGTATAAGTTGGACCTTCCAGATTATCAAACTTTTTAAACTTCACTTCCAAAGTGGTTATTTCAAGTACCTTTGCTTTTATTTCAGTGCCATTTTTGTAGGATGTTATATCCTGGCTGAAACACAAAACAGAGATTAGAAGAGCCGACAGGGTTAGGACAATT
>JAOUKG010000030.1 GCA_029882725.1 Cyclobacteriaceae bacterium | reverse complement strand
TTTACTTAATTTTTCAGATTCCTACCAGAGGTTGTCCAACTTCAGGGTTGGAATAAAAAGTACCAGGAGCCGAGGGTGACGAAAATAAATAGTAAGCTACCGACATTTTATATCAAAATAAACATCATCTTTATGTAGATAGCCCTTTCAATTATTGAATTCGCTATAAAACTTAAAGAAACACGATCATGTCTAAAGAAAAAGAAGGAAAACTGAAAACGAATAAATCAGAACCTCAAAAATCATTAAAGGAAAAAAGAGCAGCAAAAGCAGCAAAGAAGGCTTCCAAAAGCAGGGAGTAGCATAGATTTGATGAACTATATTTTATAAATTCTTCATCAAAAATTTATACATCTCCCCCATGCTTAAGATATCATCTACATGAACTTTTTCATGAGGGGAGTGTACATTTTCTTCAGGGGCACCTATAAAACACCAATCAATGGGATAGGGCGAAACTTGTACTTCTCTCCCATCACTGGAACCTCCTGCTTCTACCTCCAATTGAAATGGAATCCTACTCTTTTCGGCTAATCTTACTATCTTATCTGTAAATTCTTTTCTGGGGATATTTCTGTCACGCAATGAAATTACAACTCCATCGCCCGAAACTACTCCATCTGTTACCCAGGTAATATCGCTTATCAGGGCAGCCTTAATATTTAATATTTCATAAAGGTACTTTACAATATAAGGAATAGCCCCACCTCCGTGTTCCTCCCAAGTGCTAAAAACTATAGCCCCATTTTCGAGTGTCTCTGCTAATTTCAATGCATTGTAAACCCCCAACCTATTGTCCATATAACCCGACTGCACAAAATCACCAAACTGACGAAAATCGGGTGTCCAGGTAAGTGTAGTGCCCGTTTGGATAGGTCTGCCAAATTTATATTTCGCATGGTCATCTATAACCTTCAGCTCACATTCCACGGGTCCGAATCGATCAGAACCAGAAAGTCTGAATCCATCAGCTATCTCGGGTCCTCCAATGGGTACCAACTGATCTTCATACCTGACCATAAAGCCGATGGTGTCAATATGTGCAAAAACTGCCGTACGTGGTTCACCAAACACGAGTACAATATTGTTTTGCCAACCTTCACCACTTAAAACACGGGGCTTTACCTTCCATTTTGATGAATGTGAAGAAACATAATCCAAAAGAAAATCCCTTATCAATCCTTCGTCCCCCGAAGGACCATGAATAGAACAAAGTGTCTTAAGTAAATTTATATCAATTATATTTTGCATTTTCGCCGGACTATTAAAATACTGTTATACAAATTGCGTTTTTTTGTAGCTCAAAACTTCATTCGTTTTATTTCGTAAATATAGAACGGCTTATCGAAATACTTTATGGAAATAACAAAATTATTAGGTGTCTACTTTTTGGCTAGCTTCAAATTTATTTTTGGAATAACAGGGGGATATGCCGCAGGCTACAATATGTTCTCCACTATGCTTATTACCGTAATTGGAATGATGACCACCGTAGTGATATTTACCTATTTTGGTCAATGGTTGAAAAGAAGGTTCTTGGATAGACTTTTCAGAAAAAGACAAACATTTACTCCCCAGAACAGAAAAAAAGTGCGTATTTGGAAAAAATATGGGCTCGTTGGTATTGCATTTCTTACTCCAATCCTATTAATGCCCATAGGAGGCACACTATTAGCAACCAGTTTTGGCGGTGAAAAGAAAAAAATTATTTTATATATGCTTATCAGTGCTATTTTCTGGGGATTTATACAGACTTATGCATTTTATGAATTTGGAGATAGAGTGAGGGTTTATTTTGAGTAAATTCACATCATGGAAAACACAATTCACATAAAAAATATGGTGTGCCCCAGATGCATCGAAAGTGTTAGGGAAATATTTCTGGACCTAAAAATACAAACCTCGTCCATTCAATTAGGAGAAGTTATTTTGACGGAGACGATGGATTCAAATTCAAAAATTGAACTTGAAGAAAAATTAAAATCAAATGGGTTTGAGTTAATAAAAACCCACAATTCAGTGCTTATTGGTCAGATAAAAACAATAATAATTGAGTACATTCATTATCAAAACAACTCTTCCAAATACAATTTATCGACTCTAATTTCAGAAAAACTTAACCACGAATACTCTTCCCTTAGTAAACTTTTTTCCTCTGTGGAAGGAATTACAATTGAACGCTTTACGCTAAAGCAAAAGGTAGAAAGAATCAAGGAACTTATTTTTTACAATGAATTCACCTTATCAGAAATTGCATTGAAAATGAATTACAGCAGTGTTGCACACCTGTCTTCTCAGTTTAAAAAAGAAACAGGCATGACACCTACGGAATTTAAAAAATTACGAAAACCTGACCGCCGATCATTAGATTCGATTTAGCTTACGATAGCAATATTTTATATTCTTGATCTTTGGATGAATTAGACTTTGTGTCTTTTCAATTCACCATAAATCCCGTTTCAACGCAGTTTACTGAGGAAAAAATGATCCTGAGTAATAGCAAAACATTGAAAAAAGTTTTTTTGTTTCTTCACTAAGTCAAACCACATTAATTACGCCTCTGGGGTCACATAATAGTAATATCATGCACCAGCCAACAGGCTGGAAACCCGGTGTAAAATAAACTTCATAGGAATCAACCCTGTAGAGGCATACCATTTAAACGTTTATTAAACGGCTAATTTCGACTGTTTTTTGTAACTTACTCCGGGGAGGGGAAAGTGCTATTTCCCTAAAAAACAATCCCCAAAACCCCAAATTTCTGAACTCATAATCCTGAAAATAAACGTTTATTTTTTAATCTGTTTTGATGACGTCCCTTGCGCTCCCGGGTAAAACAGTTCGAATCTCAACTACACCTCTATTCCTTCACCAAACGGAATTAACCATGCAATACCTTATAAGTTTTACCCAAAATTATATAACACCTCTTTGACCCTAAATCGCGAAATTTGTTCCATGAAAAAACAACGCTACCCCGTAATAGGAATGACTTGTGCTGCCTGTGCTTCCAGCGTGGAAAGTATCCTTTCATCGACTGAGGGCGTGCAAAAAGCCGAAGTCAACTTTGCCAATGAAACGGTTTCCGTAGAGTATGACCCCAACCTCACAGAATCTGCCAATTTCAAAAAAGCCTTGCAACAGATAGGGTACGATCTGGATTTGGAAAATAAATCGGAACAGGAAAAGAGTTTGGATAAAGAGGAAAGACTTCAAAACCTGAAAAAAAATGTATTAAATGCCGGTTTTCTTTCTGTTCCTGTAGTGATTTTAGGTATGTTTTTCATCGATATGCCTTATGTGAATTATGTTTTATGGCTTCTCACTACTCCTGTTTTATTTAAATATGGTAAGGAGTTTTTCATTATTGCATGGAAGCAAGCTCAACACAAATCAGTAAATATGGACACTCTGGTTGCATTAAGCACCTCTGTGGCCTATTTCTACAGTATTTTCACTACTCTTTTTCCCGAAATTATCCGTAAAGCAGGTGCTGAGCCTCACGTTTATTATGAAGCCGCAGCTGTCATTATCTTTTTTATTCTTTTAGGTCGTTTTTTCGAAGAAAAAGCCAAAGCGGGTACAGCCACTGCTATCAAAAAACTCATAGGACTTCAACCCAAAGAGGTAATTCTCCTTGATGAGAATGGCAGGGAAAAAACAGTGGCATTGAGTGAGATTCAACATGGCAATATAATTCTTGTGAAGCCCGGAGATAAAATCCCTGTAGACGGCCAGGTAGTGGAAGGCTCTTCTCTTATTGATGAAAGTATGCTTACTGGTGAACCTCTGCCGAATAAAAAAGAAACAGGTTCAGAAGTTTTTACGGGAACATTAAATCAAGCAGGATCCTTAAAAATAAAAGCTGGGAAAGTGGGTAGCGAAACCGTTCTTTCCCAGATAATAAAAGCAGTGGAAGATGCACAGGGCAGCAAGGCCAAAATCCAAAAACTGGCTGATAAAATTGCCTCCATATTCGTTCCTATAGTAATCAGTATTAGCGTAATCACCCTTATTTTGTGGCTATCTCTTGCTTCAGAAAATGCCTTGGGTCAAGGAATCATTAGCATGGTCACTGTATTAATTATTGCTTGCCCCTGTGCTTTGGGTTTAGCCACTCCTACAGCTGTTATGGTGGGCATGGGAAAGGCTGCAGAAAAGGGAATATTGATAAAAAATGCCGATAGCCTGGAAACAGCAGGTAAAATAAATACACTTGTATTGGATAAAACGGGAACGATTACACAAGGCAAACCCGTTGTAACTAATTTTACATGGTTTAAAAATACCGATAAAGAAACCAATGCAGGCAAACTCTTATCTCTTGAACAACGATCCGGCCACCCTTTAGCAAAAGCAATATTCAACTATTTTACTGACAACTTTGGAGACAACCCTGTAAAAGGTTTCTTCTTTAAAGATGAACCGGGAAAAGGTGTGAAAATGAAATTTGGCGAAATGTGGTATTTCGCAGGAAACCAGAATTACGTAAAAGAAATTGGATTGACACCTCCAATGGACTCGGAAAAATTCAGTGTATTTTTCTTTACAGAGAATGAGCTTATTGCAGCTTGTAATGTGGAAGACAAAGTAAAGGAGACTTCGGTAAAAGCCATCCAGGAACTACAAAAAAGGGGCATTGAAATACATATGCTCACCGGAGATCGGGAACAAAATGCGCTTAAAATAGTTGAAGAAACAGGTATCAAACATTGGAAATCCGATACGCTACCGGCAGATAAAGCTGAGTATATTCGCAATTTGAGGTCAGCAGGGAAACACGTGGCGATGGTTGGTGATGGTATCAATGACTCCACAGCACTTGCCGAAGCGGACATAAGTATAGCCATGGGCACAGGATCTGATATTGCTATCGACGTGGCGGATATGACAATAGTATCTTCCGATTTATTGAAAATACCAACAGCAATAAAACTCTCAAAAAAGACACTTTTCACCATTAAGCAAAACTTGTTCTGGGCCTTTATTTATAATATTATAGGAATTCCCATTGCTGCAGGAATTTTATTCCCCGCCACTGGCTTTTTATTAAATCCTATGATTGCCGGAGCCGCCATGGCCATGAGTTCGGTGTCCGTTGTTTTGAATAGTTTACGTTTAAAATTAATACATTTGTAATATGAATTTTTATCAATTTAAGACCAATATAAATTGTGGCAGTTGCGTGGCTGCTGTCACTCCTTTCCTCAATAATAATGAAGCTATTGAAAACTGGGAAGTTGATTTACAGGACGAGGAAAGAACCCTTTCTGTAGAGTCTAAAGATGCCGAATCGGTAATTACTGCTATTCAGAAGGCTGGTTACAAGGCAGAATTAAAATAATTCCAATTCTGCCATCCTTAACTTTCCATTCAAATCGTGATATAGCATACATGAAAAACCCAATGTCTGTGCCATTTCAGGTAATGACTCCCCTTGAATTTCATGTAATTCAAAGAATACCTTGCCTTTAGGCTTCAAAATTTGCCTGGACTTCTTCAATATTTCCCGATAAAATAGTAGTGGATCTGCATCTTTAACAAACAATGCCAAACCGGGTTCTTTGTCTTTTACCTGAGAAGCCATTTCCTCCCTTTCACTCAATGGAATATAGGGAGGATTGCTAATTACAATATCATACACTCCTTTGGGAATATCATTTAAAATATCACAAATAAAAAAATCGACCTGAGCCCCATTTTTCTGCGCATTTTTAACTGCCACTTCCAATGCCTTTTCGGAGATGTCGCAGGCAGAAATCTCGTATTGGGGTACCTTGTTTTTTAGCGAAACCGGAATACAACCTGAACCTGTACCAATATCCAGGATTTTCTTTTTTATTTTACCCGTACTTCGAATCACCAAATCAACCAGTTCTTCTGTTTCCTGCCGGGGAATCAGTACATTTTCATTTACATAAAAAGAAAGGTCACCAAACCATGCATTGTTAAAAATGTATTGCACAGGCTCCCCCTTCTTTAATCTATTTAAAGTGGTTTTTAATTTTTGATCAAAGTTATCCGTATAAACGAAGGGTTTGTCTGCAATGATTTCCGTTCGGTTTAGACCGGAAAGTTCTTCCAGAATCAGATAGGCCAGGTAGGGTATTTCCTCCTGTTCACAATGACTCTGAAGGGATTTACAAACCCAATCAAAAACATTTCTTATAGAATCCAGATTATTCATGGGTTCAAATTTGGAACTTATAAAGCATATTCCAAAATTCGCATTCCTCAAATATAAACTTATGGAAAGCCAACAAGAACTTTTCATGCAAAGAGCCCTTGAACTTGCCGCTCGTGGCACCGGCAGAGTGGCTCCCAATCCTCTGGTAGGTTGTGTGATTGTAAAAAACGACAAAATTATTGCCGAAGGGTGGCATCAGTACCACGGAGGAATGCATGCCGAAATTATGGCCTTATCAAAAATTAAAAATCAAAAAGATCTTCAGGATGCTGATATTTATGTAAGCCTTGAACCTTGCAGTCATCAGGGTTTAACCCCTCCTTGTGCGCCGAGACTCGCAAGCCTACCCATCAATACAGTATACATCAGTTCCGTGGATCCTAATCCAAAAGTACAGGGAAAAGGAATTGAAATATTACAAAATGCGGGCAAAACTGTTGTTGTGGGTATTTTGGAGGCTGAATCCAGAAAACTAAACCATAAATTCTTTACTTTCCATGAGAAAAAAAGACCTTATATTTTATTGAAGTGGGCACAAACAGCAGATAAATATATTGCAAAAGCCAATAATGACTCCAAATGGATAAGCAATAAACTTTCCAGAAAAATTGTTCATAAATGGAGGGGTGAATGTGCAGGCATTCTGGTGGGAACAACCACAGCAGAAAAGGACGACCCAAAATTGAACACAAGGGAATGGGCTGGAAAAGACCCCGTACGTATCATCATAGACAGAAAGCTTTCCTTGTCTCCTGATTTAACTATATACAAAGACGAGGGGCGTACATTAACTTATAACCTCAAAGAAAACAGAATAGAAGGAAACAAAGAATTTATTATGGTTCAGCAATTTCAGTTTATCAGTGAGATTATGAAAGATCTATATGAAAAGGGAGTCCAGTCTGTTTTGGTAGAAGGAGGAGCAACCATACACAGAGCATTTATTGAAGAAGGTATCTGGGATGAGTGCAGAATTTTTCAATCTACCAACTTATTTGGTGAAGGCATCTCTGCCCCAGAAATACCGGGAGTCATTTCTTATAGTGAAAAAATCATGAACAATACACTTTTCATCATTGAAAACAACAATAATGGCTGAAGAACTTATAATTCCTAAAACAGACAGCAGGGAAGACATTTACAAAAGCATATTGCCTCAAATTCAGGCTTTAACAGCCGGTGAAACTGATTTAATTGCCAATTTAGCTAACATCACAGCTGCGCTTATGGAGGCATTCAGGTTTTTATGGGTTGGTTTTTATATTGTAAAGGAAGATGAACTGGTACTTGGACCATTTCAAGGTCCGGTGGCCTGCACGCGTATATCTAAAGGAAAGGGGGTTTGTGGCACTGCCTGGGAAAAAGCGGAAACTATACTGGTACCCGATGTTGAGGAATTTCCAGGCCATATTGCCTGTAGCAGTGCAAGTCGTTCAGAGATTGTAGTGCCCGTAATTAAAAATGGAAAAGTAATTATGGTGCTGGATGTGGATTCTGAAAAGGTTAATAATTTTTCTGGGATAGATCAGAAGTACTTAGAGGAAATATGTTTGGGGGTTGGCAATTGAAAGCCAAGAGCTCACTAGAACAGTTAAACAACGTCACCCAAACTTATATGGTTTAACTTCTCAGTTTTGTAACTGAATTGTTTTATAACCGCAATACTCTTTTATGTTTTAAGCTTCTTAGGATTTTGGTGAGTATTCCAAAAGGTAATAAAATCCACCTTTTGGAATACTGAATATTTTATAGGTAATCCCCTACCTCGCAAAGAAAAAATAAAGATAAACCAACAAAACAACTACTAAACCACCCACCACTAGTTTGAAAACAAGCCGGACACGGGAAGTACGACGATGTCGCCTCATCAATGCCTCATAATTTTTATGGCGGTCAATACGCCTCGAGGTCATGGTCTGTCTTCTGAATTTTATTTCATTCCTGCCCATATCCTGGTTTTGCTTGTATTAATTTCTTTAATTTTTCTAATGCCCGGTACGTTCTCATTTTTGCACCGCTTTCTGTTATATTTAAAATATACGAAATTTCTTTGAAATTCTTTTCTTCAAAAAATCTTAATTCCAATACTTCAACCAATTCACTGGGAGCATCTTTCATCACATCCATTACTAACTTTACCTTTTCTTCAATATCTGCTTCCCCTGATTCACTTACCAACTCCTTCACTCTCTCCTCTTCAATGCTAAAAATGGGGTTCTTTCCTCTTTTATTAAAATGCCTATATACTTCATTGGTAGCAATTCTATATAACCAGGCAGAAAAGGGCAAGCCCCTAAACTCATATTTATGAATATTTGACAATGCCTTTAAAAACGTTTGTGAAGTAAGGTCATCTGCCAAATCCTCATCGTCAGTCCTTCTATAAACAAAATTAAAAATTCCTTCAAAATATCGGTCATACAACTTACCAAACTGCCTGGGATCCCTCCTGGCCCGATCCACCCAATCGTTTTCCTCCTGGATTTCATTTTCTGTAAGATGATGGCCTGCTTTCAAATCAATAAGTTTTTTTCATAATAACCCGCATTTCTTAATTAGTCACAACACCTAAAAGTACACGACTTTGAAATGGGATCAAAAGTAGGTGAACTATAATGTAGTTATATTAAAACGCCAGAACCCCTATTTAATTAAAAAACACAAATTACAATAATGAAAGTCAGCGTTCTTTGCGTTCCCTGCTGTTTTTATTCCCCTTCGAAGTGTAGGAAAAATACCAATTAAAAAACACCAATAACCCGTGCTCTTGGCGATTAAAAATTACAAACGTATTTTTGCGGCTATGCATAAGCGTTTACTTAACTACATTACAAACAAACGGCACCTCGCTGCGGGTTTATGTTATCTGTCATTAAGTATTTTATTCGCCTTCTGGATTACCCGACTCCCGGAAGTGAAACACCGACTTGATCTATCTGAAGGTGATTTAGGCATCGCACTGTTTTTTATCCCTGTAGGAAGTATAATCAGTATGATGCTCACCACGAGCCTTATAAGAAAAATCGGGGAAGGGAAAACAGCAGTATATGCCATTTTGGCTTTTTCCTCTTTAGCTATTTTGCCGTTTTTAGCCGTTTCTTATACGCAACTTTGTCTAAGCTTATTTGTATTGGGTTTTACCATGGGGTGGGTGGATATTTCTATCAATGCAGTAGTTAATACGATCGAAAAAATAGAAAAGGTTAATATCATGTCCACAAGTCATGGTTTTTTTAGTCTGGGGGGAATATTAGGTGGAATTATTGGAGGTTTAATAGCCGGATCATCCATTTCGGGAGGAGTACAAATGGTCTTTTCATGCCTCTTTGTAATCATTATAGTGTTGCTCTTTGTAAGAAAACATATAGGAAATTTACACGATGAAGACAACAAAGCCGAAGCACCCTTATTTGCCTTACCTACCAAGCCGGTCTTTGTTTTAGCGCTTATCAGTTTTTGTATTATGACCTCCGAGGGTGCCGTAACAGACTGGAGCACCGTTTATCTCAATGATTTTTTGGGAAGTAGCCCTGAAATGGCAGGATTTGGATTTGCTGCATTTTCCCTCACCATGACCTTGGGCAGATTTGGTGGAGATCATTTAATCTATTCCTATGGAAATAGAGGCGTGGTTTTTACAGGAAGCATCGTTGCGCTAATCGGAATTTTTCTTGTGATGATGCAAAGTATTGGATGGAGTATTTTAGGGTTTGCTCTTATAGGCACAGGATATTCCTGTGTTGTTCCTGTTATTTTTAGCGGAGCTGCTAAGGTAAAAGGAATTAATCCCGCCTACGGTCTAGCCTCGGTTGCCAGTGCCGGTTTTTTCGGATTCCTCATTGGCCCGGTATTGATGGGATTAATCGCCGAAGAATACGGATTAAACAATAGCTTTTTAATGGTTTTAATTTTAACCATTATTACTATGGTAGGTTCCTGGAAATTGAACGGAAAATAATGTTTTGAATTGTAGGGGTAGGCGCAAGGTCTACCCCTACAACGATATTATTTTTGACCCGCCAAAAATTCTACCATATTACGGATTTCCATTTTACTCATAATCGAATTCATAGGTGGCATACCTGAAGGCATATTTTGTCTTTTGGTAATTCTGGAAACAGGGATCTCCAAAGGTTCTGCTTCGTTGGTTCTCAAAGTAAGCTCCTCCTCCGTTTCTTCAATCAATACTCCTGTAACCGTTTGCCCGTCAGATAAAGTTAAAGTTACCGTACCATAGCCTGGTGCAAGTCTGGCACTGGGGTCAATCATTGCCTCCAGAATTTGCTTACGCGAAAGTGTCTCACCTATCTTACTTAAATCAGGCCCAACTTCTCCGCCTTCTCCGCCAATTGCATGGCAACGTACGCAT
>JAOUKG010000671.1 GCA_029882725.1 Cyclobacteriaceae bacterium | reverse complement strand
TTGCTACACATAGAATTTGACCCTCATGCCTGTACTGGTTGCGGGTTGTGTGCTGAAAGTTGCAATGAAAATGCTATTGTGATGACTTCCGTGGAAGAACTTAGGGAATTGGATCTTGCCAGCTTCCCTCACGTAGAAAAATTTCAAAACACACAATCTGATACCCTGGAATACCTTCTTAAATCTCCTGAGATAAGTCCTTTTCAGGCATTGCGATTGAAGAGGGGGTATGCCAGAAATATGATTGCCAGGGGTAAATCGAATAGCGATTTGTACAAAGCCATTACCGATGTGCTCTTGATGGCCAAACTAAAGGCTGAAAAACAAACACTGAACTATATTGCCTCGGTAAAAAGCAGTGTTGAAGACTTGCAGGAACATATTCATGATTTATTGGGACAGGCGATTCCCGATCGTGATTTTTCCTCTGTTCATGATACAGTGAAGAGAAATAACGGACATAGGATTTCTGTGGGGGAATTGATTGGCACCGGTGCCCATGCTTCGCTTAATTCCAGAGAGTTGAAACGCAAGCTTGATTTGTTGGAGAAGCTTACTCAGTTACGGGATCATTTAGAACAAGGGTATTCAGGGGGAGTGCGTGTTGGTTTGGCTTTGATGATTTTTGAAAATCCATATTTGAATGGGCTTTGTAATTATCCGGAAAACCCCTTCGATATTCCGGCGTGGTCGCAGGGAGATATAAAAACAGCCTTTGGGGTACAGGAAGCACTGTTTCTAAATTATTTGGAAGAGTTAAAACTGTTGAAAAGAGCGGCACTTGAAGTGAAAGGAAAATATCATCCTGCTGTTCACGAGCAAGAGTTATCAGAACTGACATGGAATTCACTTTCCGATGAGGAAAAAGAAAATATCCCTTCTGTAATTGCTTTGGGAGGTTGGGAAGATTCAGGAGTTTCAGAAGACTACATTTCAGCCTATTCTTTGCCCATGAAAGTAGTGTTATTTGAGGATTTTTCACGAATTACACCTAAAAAAGGCTACAAGGCCATCGATTTTGCCAGAAACACGGGTTGGTCTGTTTGGCAGGGTGTGCAGGGGCATGAAAACATAAAGTATAGACAATTAACAGAGTTTTTTAATCAAAAAGGACCGGGTTTGTATTCATTTTTAACACTCGAAAAGGAACTTTGGGCAGCCAGGGAAACCTTGAAGGAGCGTGGTTTTATAGCGGTGGCTTCCAGAGCCTGGCCTATAATTAAAGCTTCCACCGGACAGGGCCTTGCCTTCCCAAAAATAAGATTGGAGGGGAATCCCCAAATAAAAGAAAATCTCGTAGTCGTTAGATCCGGCGATGAGATAGATGAGAAAAAGGAATACACTTTGACCTGGGCCGATTTAGTAGTACGTATGATTTCCCGAAAGGGCGAATTGGAACCTTTGGAAGACGGGGGTGAAAATGCTACTCCTGCCAGTGTAGTTATAAATGGGCAGATCAATGAAAGTGGAGGAGCTGTAATGAACCCCGCAGGTAAAAATCTATGGGTACAACCAACTTCCGGAATTATAGAGGAAAGCAAACAAGTGTTGGGTAATTGGCAAGCTTTGAAGCAGTATGCAGGGTATTCTGAAACGGCATCGGAGGAAGTGAAAGAAGAAATCAAATCCATTTTTGAAAAAGAACTAAACGAAGAAAAGAGAAAAATTCAGAAGCTATATGATGAAAAAGCTACTGCGCAAAAGGGGGAAATTAAAAAATTACTCAAAGAGAAGTTGGTAGCACTGGCCTTAAAACGAAAATGATATGTTGAGTTTTTTAAAACACGGTAATCCTACTTTTGAGCACGGCATCCATCCGGAGGAGCATAAAGAGCGTACTCATTTTCGGAGAATACTGCGCATGCCATTTTCGAAACACTACATTCTGCCTTTGGAACAACACATAGGAAAGCCTTCCGTGCCCATCGTACGAAAGGGTCAAAAGGTGAAAAAAGGAGAAAAAATTGCCGAAGCCGACGGGATGGTTTCGGTAGCTCTGCACTCACCGGTGGATGGTGTGGTATCGAAGATTGGATTGATTGTAGGACCCCGTGGAGTGGAGCAAAATGCTATTATTATTGATTTGGATTATTACAGTTCCCAACAATTTAAAGCGGCACACATTGTTGATCCGGAAAAACTGGATTTTAAGGAATTCATATCGCATGTACAAGGAGCCGGCATCGTGGGATTGGGGGGAGCTGCTTTTCCGGCTCATGTTAAGTTCTCGATCCCGCCCGGAAAAAAATGCGAGTCGATTATTCTGAATGGATGTGAGTGTGAACCTTTTCTCACTTCAGACGATAGGCTTATGACTGAACACCCCGAAGAGGTAATAGATGGTTTGGTGATACTGGGAAAACAATTGGGGGTAAAAGATTTGGCTATAGCCATCGAAGATAATAAGCCGGCGGCCATTGAAGCACTTCAAAATGCCAGTGAAGCCATGAAAGCCGATGTAAAAGTGCTGGCATTAAAAACGAAATATCCTCAGGGTGCGGAAAAAATGATGATTACCGCCCTGACTGGTAAAGAAGTCCCTTCGGGAGCTTTGCCTATTGATTTAGGTGTATTGGTAAGTAATGTGGGTACCTCGGTGGCTTTGAGTAATTACTTTCGAACCGGTATACCGCTTATCGAAAGGGT
>JAOUKG010000670.1 GCA_029882725.1 Cyclobacteriaceae bacterium | reverse complement strand
ATCTACAGCCTTAAAAAAGTTGTCTGTTGATAACCTAAGTAATCTTTATCCTCACAAAGCCTATGTATTTGTGCACTATTCACACCCGCCATTGCTTGAACGATTAAAAGAATTAAACAAATAATTTATCAAAACCGGGTAATTTATTATTAAATTAAAAAGGCTAAAGGCAACTACATTTAGAAAGCACCAGATGAACATCCGGACAGGCTCTGCAGGAAAATAATGTTGAGTGAGCCCGGATAGATCTCCGGACTAATTTAAAAACCCATTTATAGAAAAAGGATTCAATTGAACCCTTAACGAATTTGGATTTAAAGTGTTACCTCTAAATATTTTTTAATTATTTCTTTGAATCTAACTACATCAAAAGGTTTTGTCATATGTTCAGTCATACCTGCATCAAGAATTTCTTCAGTACGTTCTTCTCCCGAGTAAGATGTAAGCGCGAAAATGGGTAGATTTTTATGATAATCGTCGGAACTATTTCGAATCCAGCGAACAGCCTCCATACCATCAGGTCCCGGCATACTAATATCCATCAACACAAAATCAAACCTATTTTCCTTTAATTTTTCAATTGCCTCAATCCCATTCTTAGCAAAATCATAATCAACATTCAATAAATCGAGGTTTCTCATGATTATTAGCCTTGAAGGCTCCTCATCATCAACAATAAGACAAAACAAATTCCTATGCATAATTTTTAATAATGTTTTCCAATATAATACACAAAAGCCAAATATTTAAATTAGACGCACACTATTATTTTGTATTTTCTTTGTACCAATCATCTGAAGAGGATACCTGAAGTTTTCCATCTTTTTCGATAATAAAATCCAACATTACCTTTTCCCTACATCCCTTAAAACTGTTATCGGAAACACTTTTTAGTAAAATAGGATAAGAATAACCATATTCTCTTTCAAATTTAATGTAATTGTTTTCGCTATCAAGAATAAATCCCCACTCCATGTCAATTGGTTCAGCGGTGCAACCCTGTAAAGCAAAACCAAATATATCATACTTATAACTTCCTGATCCATCAGGATTTAATTTCATAAATCCTTTTTTAGCCCCCTTATAAGTACCTAAGAACTTATTATCTACTCCATAGGTAGTTTTTACATGTTTCCCATTGTAATCAATTTCCCTGATGGCATTGTTTTGAGGAATAAACTGAAGAAAAATAAAATAAATCCAAATCATAAGTGATTAAATTAAAAGGGCAAAACATCATCCTCATTTGCAGGAGGAGCCGGAGGATTGTTTGGTGCAGGTGGTGCATCCTGAGATGATTGCCCTGCCAAACTATCAATTTTCCATGCCTGAAGACTATTAAAATATCTCACCTGACCTTCTTTGTCTGTCCATTTTCTTCCCTTGAGATTAAATTGAACCTTTACTTCATCACCGACTTTAAAAGCATCCACTAGTGCGCATCGCTCCTGAATCAGTTCAAATTTTACGTATTCCGGGTAAAGTGGATTTTCAGCATATTCCAAAACAAATTCCCTTTTTTGAAATGAGTCATTAATATTCTGAGTGTCCTGAATTTCAATTATTTTACCTGTTATATCCATGAATTTTCAATGTGTTATTAATTTTGGTTAAAGTTATAATTTATATCTGAATTGAATTTTCAAATCCTGAAAAAAAATCAATCTATTTTGATAAAAGTTTTCCAATGGGTCATTATTTCTCCTTATTCCATATTTCAACCACCCCGTAATATGTCTGGATGCTTTCAATTTTAAAAAAGTATAAAAACGATAACCTGTATCCTGAAAAGCGGGTAGACTAAATGCATATTCTAAATCCTTTTCATAAACATATTCCCTGTTTTCATAATTATCAATTTGAAAATTACAATAACGAAAGGCTAATTGAATTTTAGATTTGTTATAAATCAATTCATTATAGGTTAAATAGCCAGAAGACCTGTTATTTCCTGTTATGATTCTATTTGTTTGAATTCTTAATCTGTATTCCAAGTTTGAATGTATTTTATAACTAAAGTGAAACATAAATTGATGTTTATTCCAATAAGTAGTGTTAATTGTGTTTTTCTGAATTAGAACATCATCGCTCATCTTCCTCTCAACCCGATACCTTAACTTTATTAAAGAATTTGATTTAAACTTAAACTCACCTGTTAATCGGGTTTCAAAACCAGAATAGGGCTTTGAAGATTGATAACTTACCCAAGGGAAGTAAAAAATATCCGAGTTTGTTGAGAATGAAACCCATTTAGAAAGTTTGTACTTAAATCCAACATACAGGCCCTTTTCATTTTGGTTTACTGAATTTTCACCAAAAGCTTTTCCATGTAATGAAAAATATCCGGGTTCATAATTTCTATATAAAAACATAAAATCAGCCTTTTTGGAAAAAGGGAAAAGCCCCCCATAAATTAAAGCCATCCTTCCTGAATTCGATCTGGCAAGTTCTCCAAAAAATAATTTACCCCTCCATTTAAAATTACCGTAAATAGAATGGTTTATAAAATCACTACCTGATATCTGATGAAAATTATATACATCATCGCCTGGCTTTCTTTCAGCAGAAAACCGCGATAGTAATAAATTTACTCCTACCTGGAAATTCTTTCCTTGATAAAATAAAACTCCCCCCCCCTCACTTACAG
>JAOUKG010000669.1 GCA_029882725.1 Cyclobacteriaceae bacterium | reverse complement strand
ACACTACTATTATTAAACACTCTACTAAGTATTTATACAACAAAGGTCAGCATAAGTAAGTGTTTTATTCTGTCATAAAAGGTCTGTGACCAACGTGTGTAAGAAAATATGAAAATTATTACATTTAATTAGGGGCGGTCGCGACACGATGCCTCGTGTCGCGACTATGGCAATACTAATCAATTACAATACCTGTCGATATAGAATTTCACTTTTTTGTCGCCTAAATCGTATGACCGTTTCCAATTGGAACATGCATTACTTACTTCGTCCAATCTGTAATATACATTTCCTCTTACTTTATAGTAAGAAGGATTTTTGTCATTTAGCTTTATGGCCATGTCGATGTCCATCAAGGCTGTTTGAAACATCTCGGCAGTTAGTTTTGCGTTAGCACGGCTGTAGTAGGCCTCCGCATCATCAGGGTTCAATTGCAGCACCATGTCGTAATCCTCAATTGCACCCTCATAATCATCAATTCCTTCTTTTATCACTGCTCTATTGTAATAGGCGTTAAGGTTGTTTTTATCCAGTTCAATTACTTTATCCAAATCTTTTAAAGATTGTGTAGTGTTTTCCATTATTAAATTTGCCCTGGCCCGGTAAATATATGCCTGAATATTATTATCATCTTCCCTAATTAATTTATTCAAAACCAGCAAAGAGGAACTGAAACTATTTGATTCCATTAATGCAAAGGCTCTTTTTAAATCAATTTCAGGATCTGAAACACCTTCTTCCACTGCCCTGTCAAGATAAGATAGCGCCCGTACCCAATCTTCAGATATAAAAAAACTTTCAGCTTGTAGCTTAATCACTTCTATATCTGTTTCGGGATTTACTTTTTCATAGGCAGAAAAGTCTTTGGTGGCAGATTCATAATTTTTCAATTCATAAAATGATAATCCTCTGTTTTTCAATGCACGCGCATAATCAGGTTCATTTTTTAAAGCAAGATCATAATCCTTGATTGCCTCTTCATGCTTACCCAAATTAGCCTGGGCTTTCCCCCTGTTATTGAACAGTATAGTTTGATTGTATCCTGCCTTTTCAGCCAACACATAGTCATCAATAGCCTTTTGATAGTTTTTATCCATGAAATAAATATTTCCACGATAATAAAAATTCTCGCCCTTTCCATCGTATTTCAACTCTGCAGAACGGGTTAAATTTGTTGCCGCATTTGAATAATCTTTGCTCTCGTATTGCGACCTTCCTAATTTAAAATAAACTTCTCCTGATTGAGTGCCTTGAGAAACTATCTGTTGCAAATCAGTAATTACGGTAGCGTAGTTGCCCTCATCGTAATTTAGATTTCCCCTTAATGCAACAGCCTCATTTTGTCTATAACCACCCGCAACGGCCGAGTTTACCTGAGTTAGTGCTTTCTCCTTATCTCCCTTTTCATATAACAACGCTGCATATACATACAGCCCTTCAGGGAATTTATCCCCAAGTTGAACGGCTTTTTCAATGTTCGTGAAGGCAGATTTAAGATCCTTTTCGTGATATTGAGCTATTCCCAATTGCATATATTCCCTTTCGGATGCTTGATTGTTGCTCACCAATTCTTTGAAATCATGGATTACACCCGCGTAATCTTTTGCTTCAAATTTTGCGGCTCCCCTATTCCTCATTGCCGGGAGGTATTTTGCTTTCAATTTTATGGCCTGATCAAAATCCGGAATAGATTCAAGGTGTTTTCCGGAAACCAACTTCGCTTTTCCCCGGTTATTATAAGCAACTTCGGTTTTGTAACCATTGTTTATTGCTTTGTCGTAAGCTGTAATGGCAACGTCATATTTTTCAGTTTTAAAAAGGGAATTTGCATACATAAATGCTACTTCACCTTCATTATTACCAGCATCCATCGCTTTTTTCAAAGTGACAAGAGCACCTTCCCCTTCTCCTGTTTCATATTGGCAGATCCCTTTTTTACCTAATAATTCAGGGTTTAAGGGTTCTGATTTTTCCAAAATCGAGAAATCAGAAAGGGCTTCCTTATATTTTTTCTGTTCAAAACGAGCCATACTACGATATTTGAACAAGTCAGGAGATTTACTTCCTTCTTTCTCAGCCGAAGTAAATAACTTTTCAGCGTCCTCAAATTTATTTGCTTTAAAGGCTACTCTTCCTCCTGCCATAAACAACCTTGGGTCTTTTGCGCCAGCTTTCAATGCCTTATCCACTGAAGGTGCTGCCTTATCCTCCCCTTCCGTTTCCAGGGTAGCCAATGCCAACATAGACAGCACTTCCGGGTTCGTAGCCGTTAATTTATTTAAATCTGTAGCAGCGGCCTTAAAATCACCCTTTTCAAATAACATTCTTCCTCTTTCAATTAAAGCCCCTTGCAAGTCGGGCTTTATTTCAAGTGCCTTACCCAAAGCTTCCATTTGACCTTTACTGTTATTTGTCTGCTTATAGGCTTTTGCCAGACTCAGATAAATCGCTTCGTTTTTATTGTCTTTTTCAGCCCCTTTAGAAAGGAAAGAAATTACCTGGTTCCAATCTTGTTTTTTTTCTGCAATGCCTGCACAAATCATAATTGCCTCTTTATCTGCTTTTCCAGAAGCTACCCATTTTGAAAGATACTCATAGGCAACCTCTTCCTCCTGATTTTTATGTGCACTCATGCCAAGATACATATCCATATC
>JAOUKG010000668.1 GCA_029882725.1 Cyclobacteriaceae bacterium | reverse complement strand
AGTAAAAAGAGGAAATATAAAACTTGCTCAGGTTTCTGTATTGGTATTGGATGAATTTGATAGAATGCTGGACATGGGTTTCAGTAAAGATGTTGAATTTCTTACTTCAGGAATGGTCAATATTGATCAGACGTTGCTTTTTTCTGCTACAATTGATCCTAAGCAAAAAATGCTTATTCAAAAAATCATGAGTAATCCTGTTGAAGTAAAAGTGTCTTCAGGAACTATCGCTGCCGATCATATTACACAAGAGGTAGTTAGGGTAAGCAGAGAGCAAAAGCTGGGAAAACTAATCGATTTGATTAATGACGTAACTTTTGAAAAAGTTATAGTTTTTGCTGAAACAAAAATAAATGTTTCTAAAATTGCTCAAAATCTAAAAAGATCAGGAGTTGCTGTCGATGAAATTCATGGTGATAAAACCCAGGGGTACAGACAAAATGCTCTTAGAAACTTCAAATCAGGAAGAACTCAGGTTTTAGTTGCTACAGACGTTGCAGCAAGAGGATTGGATATATCCAATGTTACTCATGTAATCAACTATGAAATTCCCCGTGATTATGAAACCTATATTCACCGTATTGGCAGAACCGGACGTGCCGGTAAAACAGGTATGGCGTTTACATTTGTAGGATAGGTTGCGCGCGGTAGAGACGTTGCATGCAACGTCTCTACTACGTCTCTATTATTTTTTTACCCATTCCGATGGTGCCCATCCAATCCGATCCGCAATAGCCACAATATGTATACCTTCAACAGCCGATACAGGTTGAGTATAAGGATACCATACTTTCCCAGGTTCCTCGCCTTCTTTAACCAGTTGGTAACCAATAACACAACCTGGATCAGAGCAAGTAATTACCCGGAATTCACCCTCTTTACTTATTGTTGGAGGTTGACATACTGGTTGTTTTCTTTCCGGCCAAAACTTTTCGAGTATATCTTTTTCAGGAATATTTCCGTAATCACCTACTTCATTTATCCAAATATTGCATTCCTCTCTGAGTCTAACCAGAATTTCTCCATAATCGGGGTTTTCTACCAGATTATTTAATTCGTGAGGGTCTTCCCAGGTGTCAAATAGCTCTTCCATAGGTTTTTCTTGTCGAAACCACTGTGCTTGTGCTTCATTTAATAAACCTTCTTTGTTCATTCGTAATAATTCTTGCATCGTGGGAATGTTTTCCCTGTAACCCAATGGAAGGTAGTAGGGTTTGTCCGGATAATAATTTCTGATGTATTTATATCTTTCGTCTTTCACCGCCCGAATTCTATCGTAATGTTCGTCAAGACGATCTGATGCGGCATGTATATACCTTCTTTCAGATTTTTCTTTGAATGGTCCGTCGAAAGCAAAACCCTGTAAATAATCCGGGGGTTGTATGCCTGCATACGAAAACATGGTGGGTGCAAAATCCAGAAAACTGATCAGTTGATCATCGGATGTGCCTGCTTTTAACTTTTCAGGATAACGAATAATCATGGGTACCTTCAAACCCGATTCATACATAAGCCTTTTCTGTCTGGGAAGTGGCCCGCCATGATCGCTGTACCAAATTACAATGGTGCTGTCGAGTAACCCATCTTCCTCAAGCTGATTAAGTACCACTTGTACTTGTCTATCCATGATTTGAATATTCCTGTACATGGTTCGAAGATCCTTTTGTACTACTTCTGTGTCTTGTAAATAAGGGGGTACAGGTAATTTTATTGAATCGGGTAATGAATAGTTCCATAAGGTAGAATCCACTACACCATTTTCACCAATAAAAGGTTCATTTAAAAAGTATCGCAATTTCCCCCGACCGTCTGGAGTGAAAAACTGACTTTCATGGGTAATTTCAAAATTGAAAACACTGAAAAAAGGTTGTCCCGGCTTTCTGTTTCTCCAATGGGCCTTGTTACCCCTTTCATCCCACGCAGTAACAACCGGAGCATATTGATAATCCTCTTTGGCATTATTGGAAGTGAAATACCCATTTTCTCGTAAAACCTGACTCATCATTTTTACTTCCGGAGGGGGTACAACTTCATAGGAGATTAGTCCCAATGTTGCTAATCGCTCATCACTATTTTGATTTCGCATATTATCAGCCCCATCGCTTATTGGGTATCTGCCAGTACTTAGTGCATAACGACTAGGACTACATACACCTGATGGGGAATATACATTGGTAAAGATTACACCTTCCTCAGCAAGTCGGCTTAAGGTAGGGGTTTGGATGGAGGAATCACCGTATACGGGTATATAAGGGCTAAGATCTTCCGCTACAAGCCATAAAATATTGGGCTGAAAAATTGAATTTAATGCTTCTTTATTTTCTGTTTCAGTTTTCTTTGAACAAGAAACGAGCATTATTAAAAGGCCAAGTGTATATAATGTATTTTTCATTTTCAGTACTTTTTAAAGTAAAAAAGACAAACATTTTATTGTTGCTGCAAATCTGATTTTCCCAATACATAAAGTAAGCCCCCTTTTACGATGTTTACAAATAAAGGGTCGGAGTAAGATTCATTTGTATGGCCCATTCCCGTATAAAAAGCCCTGCCTCCATCATACTCATGATACCATACAAATGGATGATCAGTGCCGTTTTCGCCACCTTCATAGCTGGATTCATCAATTTTTACTATAACATGTATATCAGGATTGATG
>JAOUKG010000667.1 GCA_029882725.1 Cyclobacteriaceae bacterium | reverse complement strand
GGCATGGGAAATAGCTAAGCCGAAAAAGGAAGTGGAACTTGTCGTTGACGGCGGCCCGGAAAATAATAATTATGTGGTGGAAAATTTCATCAACTCTGCCGAGGTCGATATTAAAAAGAGTATAGCGCTGAAAGATATTTTGTTCTCCAACTCTATGGTAGAAGCAACAAACAAGTTGTTGAAGTACCGGTATTTGTTTCCGAAAGTTATTGAGGATGGTGAACAACTCAAAACCGCTCTTGAAAAATCAATAAATGACTTCAATGAAATAAGACCCCATGGAAAATTAAGTGGCCTTACTCCTTCTGAAGCTTATTCCGGCCAAAATGTGCCTGTCGTATTCGATCCTGAGGTTCTTAAGCAGAGAATACACCAAAACCAGAGCAATACAGGATGTGAGATATGTGAGACAGAGTAAAAACCAACAGCAGAAGTAGATAAATTGAATATGTGATAGTACTAAAAACCTGACTAGATGCTATGCCATAAAAAAATACCTATACGGAGTGTATAGGCCATTTGTCCCTAACAAGGGACACTTTTTTATAGAATTAGCGTGGGATTAGCAGCGTGTGTCTAGCGGTGTTAGTACTTAGATTTTATGGTTTCTTATACCACCTATCAGACTCAAATTCCTCTGGCACCTCTGAGTTAAAGGGGGTGTAAAAACCCCTCTTTTCTAATTCATCAAACCACTCATCTCTTTTTGAATCAGGTAACTTGGTTCCACACCAAGGACAATATTGTATTTGAATATAAGAACTGCCTCCATCCTTTATAAGGATTCCGTATTCGTCAAATTTAGAAACATAAACCATTATGGCATCTGAATCATGAAGGTCATCCAATTCATTAGACTTCCCCGAATGATTACTCATATTGTCGCAACAAATATTATTATTTTCCATATTTTTTTTAAATTGATCTGTTTCTCAAACTTAATGTATTGCTTGTTGAATCAATAAAACACCTACAGCTCCTTCACCAGATGGTATTGTAACTATGTCGAATATTATAATACCTACTCCAACAGCCACAGTACCATACATTATTACATTTTCAACTGCTTGTGGACTTGGAATATACCATGGATCAGCTTGAGGTATAGGAGTTACCAAAGGTTCTATTCTTCTACCAGGAACAGGGTCTTTTATTTGTTCCCCCTCGGGACTCCAAACCCCAATATGTTTTCCTCTTGGGTTATACCTCTCTAATTCCCCTCCATGATTTCTATCCCATTCCAAGATATCACCATTAGGTAATTCCCATCGTTTTCTTTGATTTTTTCTCTTAACCACTTCAGCATCAGGAAAACCAGGTAAATCTTTTGGCGGTGGAGTATCATGTGAACTACCTCCAGCTAGAACCTGACGCCCCCCAGAATGTCCCCCAGAAACTGACTGTTCACCTTTTCTTTCAATCACCTCATAGCCAGTCTTATAATTCTTGTTTTCAACAAAATCGAAATGCCTATCAGGGTTTCCTTCTCCGTTGGAAGCCCTCATTACTTCTTTACCATTTTTATAATAAATATTACTCCCGTCTCCTTCCCCAGGTCCCATCCCCAATATATCCATAAACCGAACCGGATTGTTCGCCGCATACACATACGCACTCTGGAAACCATACATCTCCGCCAACGGGTCAACACTCACAAATATACTAGTCATAGGGTCGTAGTAACGTGCCCCATAATAATACAGCCCCGTCTCTTCATCCAGCTCCTTCCCGTTATACAAATACGGCGTGCGATCTGTATTCGAGTGCTCCTCAACAAACGTCTCCCCAAAGGCAAAGTACTCTAAGTGCTGATACACTTCCCCGCTCGCATCGGTGATGTAACTGGTCGAGCCCAGATGATCAGGGTGGTAGTAGTAGCGGTTGGGCTCTGCGGGGTTGGGCTTGCCGCCGGTGCCATTCAGCTGACCGGGGGGCGTCTTGCCGCTCTTGCCTGCCGTGAGCGCCTGGCCATCGAGACCCAACCACTTGAGGTTTTTTACTATGCCTTCCTGCATCTGCTTTTCTTTTTTGTTATAATCGACTTTGCCACTTCCGGCCTGGCCGGTAGCCTCGCCTTCCCAGCCGCCGCCAAGTTTTGAAACTATCCGCTGACCTTCAATGTAGTAATGTTTCGTGTAATTTCCACTGCGCAATACTACAAACGGGCTTACATACACGGTGAAGTTACTACTTACTTTTTTTCTTTGGGCAAAAAAAGCAACAAAAAAACCCTCAAGGGCCAAAGAATTCAACAAGAACACGCACAAGGCCTGCCCGCCGGTAAAATTGTTCTGGTTAATCGATAATTTGGGTGATTTGCCCATAAAAGAACAATTTTAAAGGCCGTTCTTATCGAATTCCGCGCTGGCCCTTGATATCTGCCCGCCGAAGCGTGACTGTAGGGCCAGCAAGACCATAATTTTTGCAGCGGATCCCAACCTAAAACATCGGTACACGCTGCTCAAATTTGTCGTAGCCCAGTTGTGCCACGTAACTGAAGCGGTAGCCTTCTTCTTGCCGGTCATCTTGCTCAGCAGGCCCCCTTCGTTGTAGTGGTACTCCACCTGCTCCCCGTCGGGGGAGACATCATCAGATTTTAAAATCTAGACTTTCAATTTTCAACTCTAAAATCCACCAGATCGTGCCTCCGAAACCAG
>JAOUKG010000666.1 GCA_029882725.1 Cyclobacteriaceae bacterium | reverse complement strand
TTTAATTCTATCTTATGTAACTCATCTGCAGTAGCAAACCCAGATTCAATAATATATTCTTTTAACTTTTTGTTGCAGTCGTATTCCTTTTCCCACTTTAATCTCTCCTTCGATTTGTATCTTTCATGAGATCCTGAGGTACTATGCCCCTGAGGTTGTGTTACTTCATCAACATGAATAAGAACCGGAACATGTTCTTTTCTTGCCATTTGAGCTGCATTCTCGTAGGTTTCAACCAAAGCTTCATAATCCCAACCCAAAACGCGATATATTTCTATTCCCTTTTTATTTTCATCCCGTCTAAATCCTTCAAGGGCTTCGGAGATAGATCCTTTTGTAGTATGAAATTCATTGGGAACCGAAATGCCATAACCGTCATCCCAAACAGAAAACAAAACCGGGATTTGCAATACTCCGGCAGCATTGATTGCTTCCAAAAACATACCTTCTGAAGTAGCCGCATTTCCAATAGTTCCAAAAACTACTTCGTTACCTTTATTTGAGAGTGTTTTAAACTTGTGCAGATCTTTATTCAATCTAAAAAGAGTTGAAGCATACCCTAACCCAATTATTCTGGGAATCTGCCCTGCAGTAGGTGAAATATCAGAAATGCAATTATGCATTTTGGTTAAATCTTTTAACTCTCCGTTATCATCAACCATACGAGTGCCAAAATGGCCATTCATCATCCTACCCGCACTTGCTGGCTCTGCTTCCACATCGGTAATAGCATAAAGTTGAGCAAAATATTCTTTTACGGTTAATTCACCTATGGCCATCATAAACGTTTGGTCTCTATAATAACCAGAACGAAAATCTCCTTTCCTAAAGGCCTTAGCCATTGCAATTTGTGCAACCTCTTTTCCATCTCCAAAAATTCCAAATTTGGCCTTTCCCATGAAGACTTCTTTCCGCCCCATGATACTCGCCTCCCTGCTTTCACAGGCGATTCTATAATCTCTTAAAATTGATTCGATTTGGGTGGTAGTAGGGGAAAGGATTTTTGCTTCGCTCAAAACTATATGGGTTAATGGATTGGACGTATACAAAAATACGAATTATTACATAGTATTCAAGAAAACAAGAAGCTGAAAAACAGTTTTACTTTTGTATTACATAATTTAATTAATTTAATATTTCACTGTAATTAAAATATATAATTGATACCATTTCATAACTTATACAATTATACACAACACTAATGCACTGCGCAAAAAAATAAAAAAATACTAAAAAATGCCTGCTAAAACGTTCATTACGTACTAAAAAGAGAAATAAATAGCATGCACTAATTAATTGTATTTATAACAATTGAATATAATTCAATATGTATATTTGCGAAGCCAAAATAAATTAAATAAAAATGATAATTGGAGTACCAAAAGAAATAAAAAACAATGAGAACCGTGTTGCTTTAACTCCTGCTGGAGCGGTTGAACTTGTAAAACGTGGACATACAGTCCAAATTCAGGCTTCCGCCGGAGAAGGAAGTGGTTTTTCTGATGAAATGTATGTAAAGGCTGGCGCCAAAATCCTTCCCGATATTGAAACCACCTATGCAAAATCTGAAATGATAATGAAGGTAAAAGAACCCATAGAGGCTGAATACGGTCTTATTAGGGCAGATCAACTTCTCTTTACCTATTTTCATTTTGCTTCTTATGAACCCCTTACCATGGCCATGATAAAAAGCAGGGCTGTATGTCTTGCCTACGAAACTGTAGAAAAGAAGGATGGTAGCCTTCCCCTACTTGTACCTATGAGTGAAGTTGCAGGTAGAATGGCCATACAAGAAGGAGCTAAATACCTTGAAAAGCCTCTTAAAGGAAAAGGTATCTTATTGGGAGGTGTGCCCGGAGTAAAACCAGGCAAAGTACTTATCTTAGGTGGAGGTGTAGTGGGAACCAATGCAGCAAAGATGGCAGCCGGTTTGGGTGCCGATGTTACCATTATGGATCTTAACCTTTCCCGGTTACGCTATTTAGATGATATCATGCCTGCAAATGTGCATACACTTGTTTCAAATGAATATAATATTCGGGAGATGATTCAAGACCATGATCTCATTATCGGTGGTGTTCTCGTTCCTGGTGCAAAGGCGCCAAAACTTATCACCAAAGATATGCTTAAAGATATGCAACCAGGCACTGTTTTGGTGGATGTGGCTGTAGATCAGGGAGGTTGTATAGAAACATGCAAACCTACCACACATGCTGATCCCACTTTCATAATTGACGACGTAGTGCATTACTGCGTGGCGAACATGCCCGGAGCCGTGCCTTACACGTCTACTCTGGCTTTAACTAACGCCACATTGCCGTATGCCATACAACTTGCTAACAAAGGCTGGAAACAAGCCTGTATCGACAATGAGGAATTGAAATTAGGATTGAATATTATTGATGGTGAAATTGTTTACCAAGCCGTAGGTGATGCTTTTGGATTACCTAGTGATGACGTAAGTAAATTTCTTCATTGATATACTGAAAGTTCTTTATACTCTGGAATTGCAAAAACTTGTTCAAATTTTTGTTTTCCAGATTCAACATCAGGCAATAATGCATCATTCCATTTGATAGAATGATGCATTTTGCTTTTATGGTCTCATTGTAAGAGACCGCTTGATATAATACTTCTTTATTTATTTTAACTGAAAAA
>JAOUKG010000665.1 GCA_029882725.1 Cyclobacteriaceae bacterium | reverse complement strand
GCTGCTTTGGGGAAAAAATACCAATCTTCGGTTTCAATATTTAACATTACACAAAAAGGTAATTGGGAAAATGGTAACAACATTCTATATAAAGAAATGTCTTCCTTAAAAGAAAGCGAAGAAGATATTGTTGAAATTCAAAATATAAAATCAGTTTTATTAAATATCAGAAATAAAAGACCCAAACCATTAACAGACACAAAGATATTGGCAGGCTGGAACGCCATGACCATTTCAGGATTATTAAATGCCTATGAGGCTACCTGTGATGACAAATACCTTGATCTGGCCCTAAAAACAGCATTATTTCTGGAGAAAAACATGATACAAGGTAATTTAATTTATAGATCATTTAAAGATGGTGAAAAATCAGGAACAGGATATCTGGAGGATTATGCTTTTGTAATTACTGCATTTATAGATATGTATCAATCAACATTTGATGAAAAGTGGATACTAAAAGCAAACCAACTCGTGGATTACACCATTAAAAACTTTTGGGATGAAAAAGAATCACTATTCTATTTTACCTCTCATAATTCAGAACAACTCATTGCCAGAAAAAAAGAGATTTTTGATAATGTAATACCATCATCAAATTCACAAATGGCAATAAATCTACATAATCTGGGCATTATAATGGACAACTCTGATTATATGGAACGTTCTGTAAAAATGATACGGCAAGTTACCGCCCTTCTCAAAAGTGAGTCAGCTTTTCTGATAAATTGGGCCATTTTATACAATCAAAAAATAAAACCTACTGCCGAAATAGTAATCATGGGTGAAAAGGCTGAGGAGTTTAGAAAAGAATTAAGTTCTCAGTTTATTTCTAACGCTATTCTTATGGGTTCAGAGAAAGAAAGTGATATGCCTTTGCTTGAATATAAACTTCCAAAAAAAGGAGAAACCACAATTTACGTTTGTTATAATAAAACATGTAAATTACCCGTAAATTCAGTTTCTATGGCCATCAAACAATTACAATAGAACCTTGTCACAACTTGAATTCAACACTTCAAGCCCAGTGGAAAGATCTACTTATTTCGCAGACGTGATCTTACCTTTGGCGGTTCCTAAAAAATATACTTATAGGATACCCGGAATGGATTGCGAAAAGATTGAAAAGGGATTCAGGGTTATAGTGCAGTTTGGTAAGAGAAAAATATTTACAGGCATTGTTTCAAAAATACATGAAGTGCCTCCGGGCGGCTATGAGGCTAAATTGATTTTGGCTGTGCTTGATGACTCTCCTGTAATCACACCTGTACAACTGGAACTCTTTGATTGGATGGCTGCATACTACATGTGTACCCCTGGTGAGGTACTTCAGGCAGCACTTCCTTCTGGTTTGAAACTAAGCAGTGAGTCTAAAATTCAGATACACCCCGTATTTTCTATTGAAACCTCAGAATATGAATTCTCGGTAGAAGAAATTGATATTCTTGATATTGTTCAAAATAATGAGTTGATGGGCTATTCAGAAATTTCTGACCGGTTAAATAAAAGGAATATTTATCAGTCTATTAAATCCTTGATTGACAAAAATGCAGTCATTGTATTTGAACAAGTATCAGAAAAATTTACACCTAAGAGGGAAAAAAGGATTGTTCTTTCTGAAAAGTACAGAAAAGAAAAAAGTCTTCAGTTACTATTGAATGATTTAGGTGCATTTGAAAAACAGGAAAATATTTTATTGGGATACTACCAGATAATCAAAAATGAAAAAAGAAATTTAGAAGATTCCATGGGAGTACCCTATTCTTCACTTACAGGAGCTGAATATTCTAAATCCTCTCTACAAACATTAATAAAAAAAGAGGTGTTCGAAAAATTCGAGATCATTGTTCCCAGAATTCAAATAAAAGAAGGCATTGCTAAAGTAAAACTCTCAAAAGAACAAGATGAGGTAGCGGGAAAAATACTCCAATCTTTTGAAATGAAAAAACCTGTCCTTCTTCATGGAATCACTGGAAGTGGGAAGACTGAAATTTACATTGATTTGATAAATAAGGTTATGGAATCGGGCCAGCAGGTTCTTTTTTTATTACCTGAAATTGCCATTACCACTCAAATGATTTCCAGGCTGTATAAAGCCTTTGGTAATTCATTTGGCGTGTACCACTCAAAGTATAGTGATAATGAACGAGTGGAGATTTGGAATGGTGTTTTGGATGAATCAATTCGCTTTGTTGTAGGTGTGAGATCAAGTATCTTCCTGCCCTTTCAAAACCTGGGATTAATCATTGTTGATGAAGAACATGAAACATCCTATAAGCAACATCAACCTTCTCCACGTTACCATGCTCGCGATGTTGCTCTTGTCCTGTCAAGGTTGCACCAGTGTTCAATTATTTTAGGCACAGCAACGCCCTCGACAGAAAGCTACTTCAATGCTGAAAAAGGCAAATTCGATTTGATTGAACTTAATACCAGATACGGGGAAGCTCAACTTCCGGAATTCAAAATTATCGACATAAAAACAGAAAGACAGAAAAAGAAAACGAAGGGAGAGTTTGCCAATCTTTTATTGGAGCTTCTGAAATCCAATTTAGAAAATAATTATCAGTCTATCTTGTTCCAAAACCGAAGAGGATACTCCCCCATTTTAAATTGCGATGACTGTGGATGGACAGCAAAGTGTGTACAATGCAGTGTA
>JAOUKG010000664.1 GCA_029882725.1 Cyclobacteriaceae bacterium | reverse complement strand
ACAACCTGGCAATCCGGGCCCTCCCTGCGGTGCACCCCCATGCGGCCCCGGACCTCCTGTTCCCATCGATGGAGGATTAATCATTCTGGCAGCCGCAGGTGCTGCCCTTGGAATCAAAAAACTTTTGTAAACACCCCTCCGGGCCCATCAAGGTTTACCGCCTCCGTGCCCACTGTGTTTTATTTATAACGTTTAATTCTCCCTACTAGTCACCTCCCTTTCTGCACCTTCTCACTTTTATGATTTATCTTTTATAATTTATCTTTTTTCCACCACCAATTGCCCACTTTGGTCCGGACGTCCGTCCGGTCCTTACTCATTACCTCCCTTTCTGCACCCATTATCAATTATCAATTATCAATTATCCATCATCCATCATCCATTATCCATTATCAATTATCAATTATCCTACCCCCTAACAAAGCAGGGATAACTCAATAAACTTCCTTCCTAGACGAATTTAATCCCGCCATTCCCCAATTCCCCCTCCCCATAAACCACTTACAACTATATCTATATACCATTATCACTATTTAATTATCATTGTATTGGAAAGTAATTCCCGTTAAATACAAAAAAATACATGGCAAAACGAAGTGGGATATTTGATATGATCGGACCCGTGATGATCGGACCCTCGTCTTCTCACACCGCCGGAGTAGTAAGGATAGGCCGCGTAGCCAAAAGGATATTCGGGAAACACCTGGCCATAGAATCTGTACAAATAACATTTTACAACTCCTTTGCAAGAACTTACGAAGGCCACGGAAGCGACCGGGCTATATTGGCAGGACTACTCGATTTCAAAACGGATGATGCCAGAATCAAAAATGCACTGGATTTAGCAACTCAGGAAAGTATTTCCTATACATTTAAAGCTGTTGGGAACGCTTCCATTTATCATCCAAATACAGTTAAAGTAGAAGTACAGGGAAACGGCAGGTCAGTTGAAGTAATTGGCGAAAGCCTGGGCGGTGGAGTAATTAATATAGCCTCTCTGGATGATTTCAAAGCCGATTTTAGTGCAAGTAACCATACTCTGATTATCAAAGCCACCGATGAACGCGGAGTGATCGCCTTTATTTCCAACATCCTCGCACAGGAAAACTGCAATATTGCTACCATGTCGGTTTCCCGTAAGGGTAAAAACGATCTTGCTTGTCATGTTATCGAAATGGATAGTGGTATTCCACAAATCACAATGGATTATATACGACACATTAACTGGTGCAAAGAATTGATTTACATTCCGGATATTGATTTTTAAGATTTTAATATGAAAAAACACATAACGATATTTTTTTTAGGCCTTTTTGCTCTAAATGGATTAGCACAAAATGATCCTGAAGTCTGGACATTGGCCCAATGCATAGAACAGGCCCTTGAACACAATTTGGACGTGCAACAAGGGTATCTGAACATGGAAAATGGTGATATTGATGTAAAAGACGCCAAATATTCCATGTATCCCGACTTGAATGGTAACACATCCTACCGAAGTAGCTGGGGACGATCAATTGATCCAACTACCAATGATTTTATCAATACACAAAGTGATTTTGTAAGTGTGGGCGCATCAACCAGTCTGCTTTTGTTTGATGGATTTAGAATAAGAAATACAATAAAACAGAATCAGAGTAGTTTTGAAGCTTCACAAATGGATTTGGAGCAAACCAAAGACAACATTACACTCAATGTTGTGGGATCTTATATGAATGTGATTTTCAATCAGGAACTGTATGAAAATGCTCAAACCCAACTGAATACCACCAGAAGACAACTGGCACGTACAGAAAAACAAGTAGCTGCCGGAGCTTTGCCACGATCTGATTTATTGGAACTTCAGGCCCAGGAAGCTACGAATGAACTGAATCTGATTAATCAGGAAAATGCGGTAAACTTTTCTATGCTTCAGCTCAAACAATTTATGCAGTTACCCGCGTCAAAGGAAATTAGGGTTCAGGTACCTGATATTAACGTGGAGCAGGTGATGATTTCTTCTTTAAGTCTTGAAGATGTCTATAACGAGGCCTTGAATCAATTACCTATGATAAAAGGAGCTGAACTTAGAGTTACCTCTTCTCAATATACTATTCAGGCGGCAAAAGGAGGGCTGTATCCCCGACTTTCAATGATGGCCGGGTTAAATTCCAACTACTCCAGCTGGGCCAACAGGGATCGATTTATTTCCGATGGAGGAGATCCTGTTATCGTCCCCCGCCAAATAGGATATGTAGATGGAACATTGACACCTGTGTTCACAGATTTTGAAATGCCCTCAGGAACTTGGGCCGCAGGTTATAATTTACCCAACCAAATAGGGGATAACCTAAGTAAGTATATGGGGGTTAGCCTCAATATTCCCATTTTTAACAGGAATTCCACCCGGTTAAATATACAAAGAGCCGAAGTAAACAGGAGAAGTCAGGAAATACGTTTGGAGCAGTCGAAAAACACAGTCAGGCAAAATATTGAAACTGCCTATTACGATTTTGAAGCGGCGGTTAAATCATATAATGCATCCCTCAAGCAAGTTTCCAGTCGGGAAGAAGCCTTTAGGATGATGAGCCAGCGATACGAGGTAGGAGCAGTTGACTTCACCCAATATCAGATTTCAGAAAACGATCTTTTTAGGGCTAAATCTGATCTCCTAAGAGCAA
>JAOUKG010000029.1 GCA_029882725.1 Cyclobacteriaceae bacterium | reverse complement strand
CCCGTAATTATAGAAGACAATGCCTTTATTGGATCAAGATGTATAGTAGTTGAGGGGGTTCGGGTTGGTTCTGAAGCTGTATTAGGTGCCAATGTGGTGTTAACAGGAAGTACCAAGATTATAGATGTTACAAAAAGTGAAAAAGTAGAATATAAAGGATATGTTCCTCCACGTGCAGTAGTTATTCCTGGTTCTTATACCAAAAAATTTCCTGCCGGCGATTTTCAAGTGCCATGTGCATTGATAATTGGGGAAAGAAAAGAGAGTACAGATAAGAAAACTTCACTTAATCAGGCACTCAGGGAACATCAGGTAGCAGTGTAATTGGCATTACTATTGCTCAATCAATGAAATATGAAACAGGTTATAATTGTTTTGTTGGTATTTTTAGGGTTTTCACTTGAGGGATTTTCCCAAGGTGAAAATTTTTATATTCCCCTACCTGATGGGCAGGAAAAACCTATAGATCCACAATATGGTATTGTAGAGAACGAATGTTTCAACCCGGGAGAGCAAATTTTTTTCAAAGTTACCTTTGGTTGGTTTACTATTGGAAAGGCCGAAATGAAAGTGGATACTAGGTCTTATGAAATGAATGGTCGTGATTGTTACAAAATTGATGTTCATGGAAAAACCAGTGGAATGGTGGATTGGATAGCACAGGTGGATGATCGTTGGGGAACATATTTAGATAAAAATGCCTTTGTTCCACATAAAGCCTATCGTTATATCAAGGAAGGAAACTACAGAAAGAATGAAATCACCAAGTTTGATCATTTAACCGATATGATTGAGGTTACAGTGTTGGATAGAAAAACAGGTGCCTATGGAAATCCTAAGTATTATGAGGCTGCAAATAATATCCACGATATGATTGGTGGTTTTTTCTATTTCAGAACGGTAGATTTCACTAAAATGAAAAAGGGGGATTCATTTTTGATGACAGGGTTTTATGAGGATACCTTTTATGATATGAAAATTATTTATGCCGGCAAGGAAAAGATAAATACCAAAATGGGTACCATTAACACCATTAAGATTATACCCGTAATGCCGGAAAACTCACTTTTTGACGGTGAAGACTCTATTGTAGCCTGGTTGTCTGATGATGCAAACAAAATCCCTGTTAAGGTTTCTGCGGAGATGTTTATAGGAAGTGCGGGGTTTGAGGTAACTGAAGTTAGAAATTTGCGTAATAAATTGAACATAGAAAAATAAAAATAATGTTGAAATATATAAGTGGGGTACTGATGGTTCTATTGGTATCATGTGGGAATGGTTCCGATTTAAAAACAGCTAACAATCTTTTTGAAAAGCAGGAGTATGAGGAGGCGATTAAAGTATATTCTGAATACATAAGATTAAATCCAGCAGATATTGCAGCACTTTATAACCGGGGCAGAGCGTATGAAGAATCTAAAAAGTACGATTTGGCAATTGCTGATTTTGAAAGTGTGTTGGCTTTGGATGAAGATCACGTTCAGGCAAACATGAGTATGGCTATAGATCTATACTTCAGGCAACAGGATTATTCAGCAGCAGTGAAATATTTGGATCACGCAGTTGTAAGGGGGAAAAATAATGCCAAAGCATATACCCTGCGAGGCAAAGTTTACCATAGACTTGGTACAATGGATAAAGCGTTGAAAGACTATAATACGGCCATAAATGTAGATCCGAATTATGCTGATGCTTATTATGCCAGAGGAGGTTATTATCTGGCCAATCATATCAAAAAGAAAGCTTGTGCAGATTTTCAAATGGCAGCCTCACTTGATTTAGAGGATGCAAAAAAGGCTTTGGATAAATATTGCGGTAAATAATTTACCATAAAAAAATCCGGTGTAACATTTTTTTTAATTTCTAATTGTCACACCGGATTTGATTTTCTATTTTTACACCTCAATTAAAACACAAAAAATTATGTTTGAGCAATATGTTGGTGATGGAGTTGATCTTTTTATAGCTATAGTGGCTGTTATTCTTGGTTTTGCTAAGGCTATCGCCGTATCTGACATTCTTAAGACGTCAAAGGGTGGGCCTAAAGATTAACTAAAGACTAATTAATCTCCACCATTTCAATTTCAAAGATCAGATCTTTGCCAGCCAGTTCATGGTTGGCATCAATTTGAATAGCAGTTTCAGAAACAGCGATAATAGTAACAGGAACCTGTTGTTCACCGCTGTGCATAGCCAATTTTTGACCTACTTCCGGGTTCAGATCTTCAGGTAATTTATCTCTGGTGAATTCCATAACTAGTTCTTCCCTTTTTTCTCCGTAGGCTTCAGCTGCGGGAATATGTGCTTCTTTTTTATCTCCTACAGCCATACCTTCTACTGCTGCATCAAAACCTGCAATCATCATTCCTGCACCAACTTCAAACTCAAGAGGTTCACGTCCTTCTGATGAATCAAATACTTCCCCTGTGGTTAGTTTTCCGGTATAGTGCACTTTAACTTTACTACCTTTGGTTACTTTACTCATTTTAATGTTCATTTTTCGGTACCCAACCGTTCTTTATAATCTCATTATTGGGTTAGGATAATAAGGACTTATTCTAAAGCCGATGCAAATTTACTAAAATTGAATGAATAGTTTTAGTTTAGAGGGGAAGGATTCCAATGTATATACTCGTGAGGGTTTATTTGAGCCTGGAGGTTCAGATGCTGTTAATCCCAAAGTAAAATCCGGTCATCCGAAAAATAAGAAAAATCCGGGTTCAAACATCAGGGTGACGGCAATGTGTCCTTCCCCGCAGAAAGTCCTTCAAAGAGATGAAAAAATATGAACAAAAATTTAGCAAACCTGATTATGATATGCTGAAAAGTACGTATGTGTCTTCCCTTTGCCTGTCACTATAGCCTTGCATAAAAAGACATTTTCTCTTTCAGGAACTCAAAAAATGACAACTTTTCTATCGTGCCCTCTTTACCAGTAATGATAAACCTCGCCTGTTGTTTGTCCCACTTCAGGAGCAGGGTTGTGTGGCTCATCTGATTGTAGAGTTTGTAAATATCAAAGAGCTCATGCAGTTCCCGACGGATTTCAACAAGGGGATAATCATTCATTTTCTGGAATTTCTGAATAATTTCCCTTTCAGTAGAAGTTATATTTTCATCCTCCATTATTCTGATAAGGGATTCATTGGATTTTATGAGAATGAGTATTTCTGAAAGCTGGTAGTGATCTATGGCGACTTCATCTGCTTCATAGGCAAAACAAAGGCCACTTTGGCTTTTTACATTGATACCATAGGGAACCAGGGAAAGAACTGCTTTTGTACTGGTGCCGAACCTTGGTATTTCCAGGTCCAGATAAAAAGGGCTGTATTTACCATTGAAATTTAATGGTGTTTTTGAAAATGTTTGTAGTGAGATGTCTTTGGGGAATATTTTTTCAACCAGTAAACTTGTACTTGCTACAGTTTCCGCTCTCCATTGGCAAGTCCAGTATTCGCTTTTTATTAATATATAATCACCTTTTCCGGTTTTAAAAGCAGCGGCAGCATTTGAACATCCACAACCGGAGGATCCGGATATATACAGGAATCCGTTATTGGTGTCATCCACAATGGAATCGTATGAATCCATTCCTAATTCTTCATAATATATTGTCTCACGACAAGAATCCACAAAATCCCAAAGCCGGTATTTCAAAGGGAGTTGGGATTCGAACAATTGGGACAGAGCCCTTTGAGGGGTAACCAGCGCAACTAAAAACAAGAAAAGGTATAATGTATGTTTCATTTAATGGAAATCAAATTACAAATATATTGCCGAAATGTAGTGAATTCATTTCATTTCATTATTGCCCGAATTTAATTTAAATCGATTTTTGAATTTTAAAAAAAAAACTACGAATAAAGTGGGACTTTTGAAGCCGGTAGGGTATATGTGCGCTACTGATCACATGGCAATTCCACAAAAAAATGTCTCTTGTTAGGGACAAAGTACCAGTTCTTTCTGTATTGGTCATTTTTCTATAGTGTGGTTTAGTGTCAATAATTCACGTGTAATTTTTTGGTTTTCATATAGCGGCTTGTCCTTGATCTTTATTTGGATTCACATCTTGTACACCCTGTATTGTTCTGGTTTTGGTCTGAATCAGGATGTGTAGCTGTCTGGTTTCACTTTAAAAACCACAGATGGCACTGATTGACACAGATTTTAAATGAATAATCAGTGTCAATTTGTGTAATCTGTGGTTGGATTATTATCCAGAGGAAAGCAACCTCACCCCGCTTCATTTTTTTCATTTATTATATTTTAGTGGTAAAAAATTAAATCAGCCCCTCTATAAAATCTCAGTTCTCATTCTCTAACTTAATCTCAATCTGGATTTTCAGGGTGTGCAAAATCAGAAAATCGTTTGATCAGAGAGACCCCTTACATGGGTGCAGGACCGGATGGACATCCGGACCAACGCCTCTATAAAATCTCAGTTCTCATTCTCTATCTTAATCTCAATCTGGATTTTCAGGGTGTGCGAAATCAGAAAAGAGTTTGGTCAGAGAGACCCCTTATAGGGATAAAGGACCGGATGGACATCCGGACCAAAGCCGAGCGCTGTTGGCTGGGCAGCTACTTAATTAGCCGATTCCACCGCTCTACATATCCCCAAATTATTTATATCTTTACTAAAAAATTACGATTTTGATTATCTCACGACCACGATCCAACGCGCTGTTTGCCCTTACCATATTTATTATCATAGCTATGTCATTGGCGTATGCAGGTTTACAAGGCCCTTTGAATACAGGTATCTGGAAATGGTATAATTACATTGCGGTGTATTTTTTTGGAGCACTTGCTTTTTTATTATCCTTAAGGATACTGTATAACTTTAAAGTAATATCAATTAGTAAAGATGTTATGGAGTTTTGGTATCCCTTCCGTTTTAAACGCAAAAAATGGAATGTAAAAGAGTTGGATTCCTGGAAAGAAGAGCAGGTAAAAACAGGTAAAACTTTGTTTCGTGAACTCGAAATGAAATTTGGAAAGAGAAAATATAAAATCAGCCTGCAGGAAAATACTTCCTATGAAAAAATACTGAATTTCCTGAAAAAGAAGGCTCAAAATAAAATGCATGAATAACTTATTAATTGTTGGTTTAGGGGGTTTTTTAGGTAGTATTTTAAGGTATGCCGTTTATGTGTGGTTCGATAAACCCCTACTGGCTCAATTCCCCTGGGCTACGTTTACCGTGAATGTAATGGGGAGTTTTTTATTAGGAATATTTTATGCCCTGGCAATAAAATTTGATTGGTTTACGGAACATTGGCGCCTTTTACTCATTATTGGATTCTGTGGTAGTTTTACCACTTTTTCTACGTTTGCCCTGGAGGGTGTCAATTTTTTAAAGGCCGACCAAATCTTCACTACTTTAATTTATATCACAGCGAGCGTAATAGCCTCTTTCTTTGCAGTATATGTGGGGTATAGATTAGTGGGGGTATAGTGTTTTTCTCTGCTTATTTTGACTAAAATTGAGTAATTTATTTGAACAATGAGATTTTGGCCCGCTTTAATAGCGCTCTTTTCGTTCTTATAAAGAATCCGGGAGTGGTAAAAGCACACTTAACAAAAGGGTATTGAATTAGTATTTTAGAATGATTGTTTCTTAACTTGGTTAAGCTTTGTCAGCAATCGCACTCAATAATTAGTGGAAAATGAAAAAAACATTACTATTTCTAATACTCTTACTCATTACTAGTACTGCATTTTGTCAAAAAAAACCATTTGTTATTTATAATTCAGCAGGTAAAAAGGTTTCGTATGAAAAGATGTTTAAAGAACTCGCAAGAAAGGATATTGTGTTGTTTGGCGAGCTTCATAACAACCCAATTGCACATTGGTTACAGTATGAAGTCACCTCCGACCTTAGCAAGGTAAGAAACCTTGTTTTAGGAGCTGAAATGTTTGAAACAGACAATCAAACTCCATTAAACGATTACCTGAAAAATAATATTAACTTTAAAGAACTTGATTCCCTGGCAAGGCTCTGGCCCAATTACAAAACAGATTATGCTCCAATTGTTAATTTTGCGAAGGAAAATAACATTCAATTTGTAGCCACAAACATACCCAGAAGGTTTGCCAACTTGGTTTATAAAAAGGGCTTTGAGGTCCTCGATTCTCTTACGTTGGAAGAGAAAAGTTGGATTGCTCCTTTGCCCATTCCCTTTGACAGCGAGTTAGCAACTTATAAAAACATTCTTACCATGATGGGGGATCATGGAACTCCTGAATTGGTCATGGCTCAGGCTTCCAAAGATGCTACAATGGCCTTTTTTATTAATAAAAACTATGTAAAAGGAGACCTGTTTATTCATTTTAATGGTTCCTATCATTCCGATAAATACGAAGGAATTTTATGGTATTTAAAGAGGGCTAATGCAGATTTGAACTACGTAACAATTTCTACGGTTTCACAAACCGATGTAAATAAGCTGCTCACCAAAAATAAAAATATAGCCGATTTTATTATTTGTGTGGATGATAATATGACCACAACCTATTAAACTTTCCCCACTGATAAGTGTCTTTAAAAAACAAACTCAAAAGATTATGCGTTTAACCCGGAATATGCAATAGAGATTCTATTCCGGCTCAAAAATACTTCAAATATGCATAAAAAAGTCGATTTTGGTGCTCACCATAATGGTTACTATGTTTCCGTGCTAACATCACTTTTTTTACGCATCTTTTTTGCCTTTTTGACCCTCGTAACAAATCCTATTGTATAATCCGGGTTTAATTTATTAGCTTTAATTTCATCCTTGATTCCCAGTTAAAAAAACGTAATGAAATTTTCTATTTATGTATTTGCTCTCTTTCTGTTTGGATGTGCTTCCGACGAGGTTAAATATGCTCCTATTAATGAAGATTTTTGTGCAGATATAAATACAGCGAGTCCCGTTCCTTTATCCCATCAAATAGCTCCTTTGAGTGAACGTAGTACCACCAGTACAGGTGTTTTTGCCCTGGAAGAAGGGGACGTGTCAATGATTTACAGAGCCTGGCTTACAGAATCGGCAGAAAAGACTATCGATATTCAATATTTTATTTTTTCAGCTGATAATATAGGATTAATTGCAGCCGATTATTTGTTGAGGGCAGCAGATCGTGGTGTGCAGGTTCGCCTACTTGTAGATGATATTATGGTGGAAGCCGATGCCGATGAATTATTAGCGATTGATGCCCATCCTAATTTGTCAATCAAGATTTATAACCCAACCGCTAATATTGGTAAAAACCTTCCGGAGAAACTCTATTCCCTCTCCATCGATTTTCAGGGATTTAATCAACGTATGCATAATAAAACATTTATTGTTGATGGTAATGCAGCGATAACCGGTGGACGAAATATAGCAGATGAGTATTTCGATTATGACCATGAATATAATTTCAGAGACAGGGATGTATTGTTGATAGGAAGGGGCGCGCAATCCATACAGCAGTCATTTGATCAATTCTGGGATAGCCCGTTGAGTGTACCCGTTGCAGAACTTGTTGAAGTGACAGATTCTGAACTGAATTTAATTGAAAAGTACGAATACTTACATCAATATGCTTGCAACCCATTGAACTTCTGGCCTCAGGTAAGGGAGAAAATAAATGATATGCCAGCAATTTTTAAGCAAATCCAGGAGTCGGGTGAATTAATATGGACAGACAGTGTGATTTTTATTTCCGATATTCCGGGTAAAAATGATGGTGCCAGTGGATTGACAGGAGGTGGAGTAGTTACTGACTCCCTCATTAGTCTCATTAAAAATGCCAGGTCATCTGTCTCTATTCAATCTCCCTATTTGGTTACTACTGAGTTAAGTCAGCAGTTGTTTAAAAGTGCTATCGACCGGGGAGTAAGGATACAGATATTAACCAACAGTTTATCCTCAACCGACAATCTGGAGGCATTTAGCGGATACCTTCGGGATCGCGAAACCTTATTGGAATTGGGAGTTGAAATTTATGAATTCAAACCCGATGCTGCCATTCGTTTTGAAATTATGACGGGTGCCTTACAAAGGGAAATCGATTTTACACCCGTGTTTGGTTTACACGCCAAATCCATGGTGGTTGATGAAAAAATAGCAATAATTGGTACTTTTAACTTAGATCCGCGAAGTGCAAACCTCAACACAGAATGCATTGTTGTGATAAATGATAAGTCGGTAGCTGGAAATTTATTTCATGCCATGGAAGTAGACCTACGCCCGGAAAATGCCTGGCATACAACAAGAGAATTTAACCCTGACCCAGAAGCAGGTAACCTAAAACGGTTTAAAGTGTGGTTCCGGGGGCTTGTGCCGAAATCAATTTTGTGAATAGTTTAAAAAAGCAATGCACCTATATTGCATGCCTTTAATGACAAAAAAAGTAATTACCTTATTGACAGTGAAAGGAGTTTTGAAAAGACTGTAGATATAGTAATATATGCGGGTTCAGTACTATGCCCTTCTAGATCAATGACCCTTCCAGGGTCATAATGAATAATGATTTGTGAGAATACAGGCATGAATCACAATTCTGGAATTCATTTCAATGGTCACCCCAATTAACCACCCCTATAAAGATTTGACTCAAAACATGAATCATTATTTGAATTTGTGATATTTGAAGATATCTTGTATTCTTAATATTTTCATGTACATACAATTTTTAAATAATCGATGGCTGAATTTTTAGACAAAAACGCAGTAATAACCGGGGGAGCTTCAGGGATAGGCAAAGCTATAGCTCAATCATTTGCCAATGAAGGGGCCACGGTTTGGATTTTGGAAGTGAATGGGGAGTTGGCCAGGGCTTTTGTTGAGGAGTTGACCAAAGAGGGGAAGAGAGCTCATTACATTGCTTGTGATGTGGCCAACCAAAAAGAGGTCAAATTGGCAATAGAGCAGATAAATAAGTCGAATTCTATCGATATTTTGATAAATAATGCCGGAATTGCCCACGTTGGAGATGCAGAAAGTACTTCCGAAGAAGATTTTGATCGTATCTCCAGTGTCAATATTAAAGGGGTTTATAATATGCTTCATGTTGTAATTCCGATAATGAAAAAACAGGGGGGAGGAGTTATCTTGAATATGGCGAGTGTGGCCTCGCAGTTAGGGATAAGTAGCCGATTTGCCTATTCTGCCAGTAAAGGAGCAGTTCTGGCCATGACCTATTCTGTAGCCAAAGACTTTGTTCATAACAATATTCGCTGTAATTCAGTTTCCCCCGGAAGGGTGCATACTCCTTTTGTAGATGGATTCATTGCAAAAAATTACCCCGGTAAGGAACAGGAAATGTTTGATGCACTTTCAAAAACCCAACCTATTGGTAGAATGGGGAAACCGGAGGAAATTGCCGATTTGGTGTTGTTCTTATGTTCTGATAAAGCAGGTTTTATAACAGGAACAGACGTCCCCATTGATGGTGGATTTATTAAATTAAATTCTTAGTATAATTACAAAATATAAAAAAATTAAATACAATTCAGCTTATGAAGTTAATACGATTTGGTGAGGTAGGTAAGGAAAAGCCAGGAGTGATTTTAGATGGGAAAAAGTTTGATGTTTCTGCTTATATAAGCGATTATGACGGCTCTTTTTTCGCAGAGTATGGGCTTGAAAAATTGGGTAAAATTATTCGTGAAAATGACCTGCCCGAACTATCAGATGATATCCGATTAGGAGCTCCGGTTTCAAGGCCGGGAAAATTGATTTGTATAGGATTGAACTATGCCGATCATGCTTCTGAGAGTAAACTTGAACTGCCCAAAGAACCTGTGGTGTTTTTTAAAGCTACTTCGGCCATTGTGGGTCCCAACGACGATTTGATCATTCCGAAAAACAGCGTAAAAACAGACTGGGAAGTGGAATTGGCTGTGGTGATTGGGAAGAAGGCAAGTTATGTGGAGGAAAGTGAAGCACTTGATTATGTAGCAGGCTATACCTTGCACAACGATTATAGCGAGCGTGAATTTCAGTTGGAAAGATCGGGGCAATGGGTAAAAGGTAAAAGCTGCGATTCCTTTGCTCCTTTAGGACCTTTTTTAGCCACAAAAGAGGAAGTACAGGATTTGGACAACCTGAATTTATGGCTAAAGGTAAATGGAAAGAAAATGCAAAATGGAAGTACTTCCAATATGGTTTTCAAAGTGCCTTTCCTGATCAGTTATCTCAGCCAGTTTATGAGTTTACTGCCGGGTGACATTATTTCAACAGGAACACCTGCAGGAGTAGGGCTGGGTTTTGATCCTCCTGTTTATATAAAACCCGGTGATAAAATAGAGTTGGGTATTGACGGGTTGGGTACTTCACGTCAAATTGCAAAAGCCTGGTCTGAATGATTATAGATTCCCATCAGCACTTTTGGAGTTACTCTTCTGATACACACGGGTGGATCAATGAAGATATGAAAGTGTTGAAAAGGGATTTTTTGCCCAACGATTTGTTGGGTTTGCTTGAAAAGGCCGGAGTAGATGGCACCGTTGCCGTACAGGTAGATCAGTCTCTTGTTGAAAATGACTTTTTGCTCTATTTAATGAAAAATCACCCGATAATCAAAGGAGTGGTGGGCTGGCTGGATTTAAAAAGTGCCAATCTTGATAAGCAAATTGAACAGTATAAAGAATATGCAGGATTT
>JAOUKG010000663.1 GCA_029882725.1 Cyclobacteriaceae bacterium | reverse complement strand
CTTTATCGAGGCTTTTGCAATCCATTGACTTGATTTAATTGTTGTGCGTGGGCCCCAAAAATCAAACAAAGGGAAAGTTCCCAATTCATTTTGTAGTTCATCCCGCAAATGAGCAGGGTAAGAGTAACAATCCGGGTTTTTCCTTCCATCTGCCAAATATTGGGGTCGGGGTGTAACGGAATAGTCTGCACTGGAATACATATTGTACCACCAGAACATATTGGCGCAAGTAAAGTTTGGTTCTTTCTCTTTGGCTATATCCCAAATTTTGGGCACCTCTACCAATTTATTGGATTGCTTCCACAATTTTATTTCGCAATTGTCTCTGAAATACCACCCGTTGGCCACAATTCCGTGATCGTTCGGGTACTTTCCCGTAAGGTAAGTAGATTGCACACTACAGGTAACGGCTGGCAATACGGGCTTGATGGTAGATATAGATTTATCTTCTAACCACTTTTTGATAAAGGGGGTGTTTTCTCCTATCAATTTCTTCGAAAGACCTACTATATCAATTACTGCAGTGCTTTTCATTTATTTATAATTCCCAATGTCCATTTCATCTCACGAATAACGCATTCCTCCAAACTTACCCTAAGCTCTTCCGGTAAAACGTCCCAAGTATAGGTTTCAATTTCCAAATGCGTGGAATATGGATTTGATTTCCAATATTCCAGCGATTTCACAATTTCATTCTGAGTAGATTGTAGTACTCCAAAATTTTCTGTGAAAACAGGCACATGATAATGGGTTCTTATTTCATCATAAGTTCTGCCAATCATGTTCTTCAAAGCCGGGGAAAGATCTTTGTAATGGTCCAATTTGCCATTTGGTTTTTTCAAAACACTTTGATGTAAATACACTTCCTCATCAAATTGAGCCAACTGTTTTTTAATTTCTTTCTGATCAGATTCATTTTGCCAGGTGGCTTTCAAAGCAGCACTAATTTGAATTTTACCAATACGAATTCCTTGCTGTTTCATTTTATCAACTACTTCGGAAGGTTCCTCGTAGCCTACTGCGGCATGACATACATCGTAACAAAGTTGCCAGTGTTTATGTACGGCTTCTTCGGCTTGTGATTTTGAAAAACCGTTGTTTCTCACCAAGTATTGCACCCCCGAACGCAACATGTATTCCTTGAAAAAAGATATTACTTCGGTGCTGTTTTCTAAAATTCCATCGGGCTCGGGCTCTACATCAAGGTGCATGAATACACCCTGTTCATCATTTATCTTATATAAATGACCAATGGTATTAGCCATGTGTTTTGCTGAAACCAAGGTAGCCGAATCAAGATCACTTCGGGTTTCGTGCCAGAAACGATAGGATAGTGGGGAAGTGGATATACCTCCTTCCATTCCAGCGGGTAATAACTCTTTTAGAATATCGAAAAGTCGGTTGGTATAGGCTAAACGTTTCGGAGTAGTCCAGTCGGGCGCATGTACCTGATCCTTTACCACTTGTTTGTGAAAACCACCGTAAGGAAAGCCATTCATGGTGAACACATACATGTTTTCTTTCTCCAGCCATTCTCTGAACCTGATGATATTGTTATCTGAGTTTAATTCTTCAGAGGCCTCATTGGATAACCGAAGGCCAATACCGAAAGATTTTCCGGGAGCCACTTCATCCCTAACAACCGTTGTATAATTTTTTAAATTATCTATAGTTTCTTTCCAGGATTCACCCGGATGGATGTTGGAACAGTAACTAAGTTGGCTGTTATTTTTGATATTCATAATTGTCGATAGTATCTTTTAACAACAGGGCCGCTTTGCTTAGCAAGTCATTATCCATTTCGTGAACTTCAACACCTATACCAATGTCTTCCAGTAACATGATAGTTAGTTTACCACCCAAATGTTCTCTAAATTCTTCCAATCCCTTCAACAAAGCCGCATTTATACTTTTACCGTCTTCGCTGAAAAGATGCTTGTTTTGAAGGTCAAAGCCCAAAAGCACAAAACAACTGACTATCCTTTTGTAGTCTGTTTCGCTGAGCATGCCTTTTAGAAGTGAATAGGCTACATCCAAACATATACCAATGGCCACGGCTTCACCGTGTTTAATTTCAAAATTTGAAAGTTGCTCCAGTTTATGTGCCGACCAATGACCGAAATCCAATGGTCTGGAAGATCCTTTTTCAAATGGGTCGCCTGAGTTTGCAATATGGTCCAGATGCATTTTAGCGCAACGCTCCACCAGGATCTCCATGGTATCGAGATCACGGTTGGCCAGTTGAGTTACATTATTCTCGAGCCATTCATAAAATGTTTTGTCTTTGATCAATGCCACTTTAAAAGCTTCGGAAACTCCCGACCTCCAGTCACGATCGTTTAGAGTGGTGAGGAAATTCGCATCGTTTAATACGGCAAAAGGAGGCTCAAAATTGCCTATAAAGTTCTTTTTACCCAGAAAATTGACCCCGTTTTTGACTCCCACGGCAGAATCGTTTTGCGAAAGTACAGTGGTAGGTATTCTAATGTGCCTTATGCCCCGATGCCCGATAGAGGCCGCAAAACCAACCATATCGAGAAGAGCACCCCCACCAATACAAATCATATACGCATGACGATCAATTTTTTCATCATTGATTTGATGCAGAATGGTATCGACATTTTCGTAGTCATTTTTCACCTCTTCCCCTCCCGGCATCACCAGGGG
>JAOUKG010000662.1 GCA_029882725.1 Cyclobacteriaceae bacterium | reverse complement strand
TAGGGAATTGATTAATGAGATGGAAAAAATCATCGCATTAAGTATAATTGACCAACTTTGGAAAGAACACCTTAGGGAAATGGACGATCTGAAGCATTCTGTGCAAATGGCTGTTCATGAACAAAAAGATCCTCTCCTTATTTATAAATTCGAGGGTTTTGAGTTGTTTAAGAGGTTTATTGCCCGGGTAAATGAAGATACAGTGTCATTCCTGATGAAAGCAGATATTCCGGTAAGTGATTCGGACGATGTAAAGGAAGCTTCCGAGAGAAGACAAAGACAAAAGCTAAAAGAAACCAAAGACGAATCTAGGTCTATTCTTCAGGGTGGGGCTTCTGCTGAAGGCGGGGAAAACAGGCCTCCGGTTCAAAAAATACAGCCCATGAAATCTGAAAAAATCATGGGGCGTAACGACAGGGTTTCTGTAAAATACAGCGACGGGAAAGTCCTTAAAGACGTAAAATTTAAAAAGGTTGAGGAAGATCTTAGAAACAATAAATGTATTATAATTGATTAATCATGTGTAAACAAAGGATTGTCATTTTTCTATTGGCTGTATTTGCAACTGTGTTAAATAGTTGTACTGTACTTACATCATTATATAGTTCTAAGAACGTTAGTAATGATAATACCACAGCTTATTCTGAAGATTTATCAGCGTACAGACCAACAGTAATTGATACTTCACAAAGTGACGATACCTTTATTTACAATACTGTCGATACTACATTACAATCATTTGTTATTAATGAAAGCCTGAATCAAGTAATTGACAGTATTTCTGTACTACAACTTAAAGAAAATAAAGTTTCAGGATTTACTGTGCTTGTTCATACTGGTACAAGCAGGGAAGAAGCTCTTGCCATTAAGGGGCAACTTGTTAATATTATTACTGATTTCGAATCTGAGGTAATTTTTCAACAACCTTTCTTTAAAGTTAAAATAGGGAAGTTTCAAAAACAAATTCAGGCGGTTAGCTTGTTAAATCGCCTAAAAAATGATTTTCCTAAAGCAATAGTGGTTCCTGATACTTTTCCTGTAAAATCATCTGGAAATGAAGAATGAAAATTTGAAAAACCAGATAATTAAGCTGGCAAAAAATAATCTTCCTGAAATTATTGAGTGGCGGAGACATATACACAGTAATCCGGAGTTGTCATTTAAAGAATACAAAACAACCGATTACATTGAGTTTAATTTAAGAAAACTTGGAGTAACTAAAATTGAAAAAATTACTGAAACAGGTTTGGTTGCATTAATAGAAGGGAAAAACCCCAACTCTGTTGTGAGAGCCCTGCGTGCAGATATAGATGCGCTTCCAATTACTGAGATAAATACTGTCGATTATAAATCGAGTTGTGATGGTATTATGCATGCTTGTGGTCATGATGCTCACACAGCTTCACTTCTGGGAACTGCGGCCATACTTATGGCTCTAAAAGACCAGTTAATTGGTTCTGTAAAGTTAATATTTCAACCTGCCGAAGAAAAAATGCCAGGTGGTGCTTCTACAATGATTAAAAATGGGGTTCTTTCAAATCCCTCAGTAAAAAACATGCTCGGTCATCATGTTTATCCTTTTTTGAAAGCAGGTCAGTTAGGCTTTAAAAAGGGAATGTATATGGCGAGTTGTGACGAAATTTACATTGAAGTAAAAGGAAAAGGAGGGCATGCCGCTCTTCCTGAAAAAAATATAGATACCGTTTTGGTAGCATCACAGGTTGTGGTTTCTCTTCAGCAAATTGTAAGCAGAAGGGCTAGTCCCAAAGATCCAACTGTGCTTTCAATTGGAAAATTTATTGCAAATGGCGCCACTAATGTTATTCCAAGTTCTGTGTTTCTTGAAGGTACCTTTAGAGCAATGAATGAAAAATGGAGAGCAGAGGCACTCGACCTTATTCATGAGATCACACAAAATATTTGTAAGGCTTACGGTGCTGAAGCAGAAGTGAAGATCGTTAAAGGATACCCCTATCTTGAAAATCATCCCGAACTAACTGATGAAATTCGGACTTTAGCTGAAGAATTTGTAGGCAAAGAAAATGTAGTAGATCTGGAAATATGGATGGGGGCCGAAGATTTTTCCTATTATACACATGAGGTGCCGGCGTGCTTTTATCGTTTTGGCACAAGTTCACCATCGGGCGATTTTAACTTGCCCGTTCATACAGCTAATTTTAATATAGATGAAAATGCATTGCAAACCAGTGCCGGCTTTATGGCGTATACCATTTTAGCAAATTAGAAAGTGTTTTTAAATTCAGTATCTAAAATTTTATCCTATTTTTGTAGCCCTCATTATTTTTAAGGTTTGAAGTCGCACGATCTTGTACAAATTTATAAACAAGACCCTATCGTTTTGGGTATTGCAGAAGAACTGCATCCTTCCATAGGTAAAAATATCGCCATTAAAGGTCTTTCCGGAAGTCTGGATGCCGTGATCGCCGCTGCTATATACAACATCGATAAGCACACTTCCATTTTTGTTATGCAAGACAAGGAAGAAGCAGCATATTTCCAAAACGATCTGGTTAACCTTCTCCCATATAAAGAAATTTTTCTTTACCCCTCTTCTTACAAAAGGCCATATTCCTTCGAAGAAACTGAAAATGCCAATATTTTAATGAGGGCAGAGATTTTAAATAGAATTATACATAAAGCATCTACG
>JAOUKG010000661.1 GCA_029882725.1 Cyclobacteriaceae bacterium | reverse complement strand
TTATATACCATCACTCCTACACCTGGATCCTCTGTTACCGCATAAACAAAATCGCCTATAGGAACCCAATACACTGGGTTACCATTAAATTCCTGATCACTGCTTGTATAAACATAACCACTCATTGACATACCACACCTTGCTTCCGGCAGTCTCGTTCGACAGCCAAATGTAAAGGTAACCGTTTAGTGGCACATCTTCAATCAAAAAGCCCAGACTGTCGAAAGAAACTGATGAAGGGTTTCGGATAATATATCCCCAATTAATCCCAATAAATGATCAACGGTTCATGATGCATGAATTATTGGTTATCTGAAATTTAAAATTCATCTAAACATCTGCTTTCTGAGTTCATTTAGCGTTTTTAAAAAAAATCAAAAATGATTGTAAAATAAATAGATCAGGAAATGTCAGATCAGATTCTGAAAATACAAGGTTAAAAGTATAAACATTACATTTTACCCGGATCAAAATTATTCGAGAATCCGGATTCTGGATTCATGATTCCTGAATCAAAAAAGGCCGGCCGGTAGGCACGTTGCATGCAACGTGCCTACCGGCCGGCCTTTTTTGTACCAAAGGTGGGAATCGAACCCACACTCCCGAAGGAACACGATTTTGAGTCGTGCGCGTCTACCAATTCCGCCACTTTGGCATTGGAAGTAAATTTATTGCGTTTAATAAATGTTACTCTTTCTTCCCGTTGGAAGTATGTTTTTCAAACGGGAGTGCAAATATGAACAAAGATTATTTAATTTTCAAAATCAATTTTCAACTGTTTTAAAAGAAATTGCCTGAGGAGGTGAGGAAAAACCTGTTTTTGTTTCTTTCCAGACAGTTTTAAACAGTTCTGAATTTCGGTAAATATTTAATGATTCTTCAGAATTCCATTTACTAAAAGTTGTAAATACTCTTTTATCACTTACATCTTGCCATAATTCCAAATGGAGGCAACCCTCAAAGGCCCTTATTTTATTTTTGTTTTCAGAAAACAGAAATCTAAAGGTTTCCAGGAAATCTTCTCTGAATGTCATTTTTACAATTCTGTTGATCATGGTTGTTTTTCTATTTTTTCAATTATTAAAATGAAGTATAAAAATACAATCTGATAATTTACTATAAATCAGATTGATACCTTTTACCTATTTTAAATGTAACAATATTGGGTCAAAGAAATGAACTAACACAAAGGGTATAGTTTATTGAAGGCTAATGATTATACTGCTATCGTATTTTAACCCCAATAGTGATGTGGCTTTACCTTGTTTTATTCCAATTTCCATTAAATCAAGATGATTAAAAATCACAAAGCATTCTCCAGGCTCCACACCGAAATACCCTTCATTGATTTTTCCTGAACTTTCCCTTCCAAAGGAAATATAGAATGATCTGTTATGAGTTAATTTCTCAAAAGACTCTTTATCGATATTGGTGATAAGGTTTCCATAGTGGTCAACATGTATTACATGCCCAATGATTTGATCCTGGTTGATACGCATGTGCCTGTTGAGCATTTTTTTGAAGGTATTTTGGGGGGTACCCAGATCAGTGATTTCTTTTCCACTGGCCAATTGAGCTGCGGCAGGAGCTAAAATGTCGAAACACGGGAAGCTGCTGTTTTTTTTGAGTATATGTAATTTTGAAACCAGGTAATTTTCGGCGGAGGTTACCAGACCTATTAGTCCATTATCAGCTCCCATGAAGAAGTAGTTTTCAGCTTTTACAGCAATGAAATCAGATGCTGTGCCGTTTGGATCGTCAATAGCTACTAAATGAATTGTTCCCGGGGGAAAATTTTTGTAAACACTTCTAAGTAGGAATGAACCGTAGGCGAGGTCGCCGGGAGGAACCAGGTGTGATATGTCAACAATTTGGATTCCCGGATTAGTAGAAAGTATCCTGGCCTTAACTGCTGCAACATAATGATCTTTTAATCCGAAATCTGTCAACAATGTGATTATGGCCATTCCGCTTTTTAATATTTATTTAAGTTTTAAAATTTTGAAGTAGCGAACGATAATTTGTAGCTTTACATACAAAAGTAAATGTTTTCAAATAAAAATTTACCTTTAAATAAAATCATTTGATAGAGAAAGTTATAACGCTTGAAAATGTTTCACTCGTAGATTTTCTGGGAGTAGAAAACAAAAATATTGAAGAATTGGCAAATGCCTTCCCAAAAAGTAAAATTATATCCCGGGGCAACGAAATTCGTATTCAGGGAGATACAACTGAATTAATAAAAATCAATGATATTGTGAGGTCTTTGGTAGACCATTATCATAAATATGGGAAGGTAACTACCGAAAATGTAAGGAGTTCTATTGCAGAGGAAAATGAAATGTTTCTTCCCGAAGATAATAAAAATGTCTTGATTTTTGGAACCAGAGGAGCATCAATAAAACCCAAAACCATCAATCAGCAAAAGCTTGTTTACAGCTTACAGGAAAATGATTTGGTCTTTGCTGTTGGACCTGCAGGTACCGGGAAAACATATATTTCCGTAGCCCTGGCGGTGCAAGCTTTGAAAAATAAGGTAGTTAAAAAGATTATAATTACGCGTCCGGCGGTAGAAGCAGGAGAAAATCTTGGATTTCTTCCCGGTGATTTAAAAGAGAAACTGGATCCTTATCTTCGCCCTATTTACGATGCCTTGCGGGACATGATTC
>JAOUKG010000660.1 GCA_029882725.1 Cyclobacteriaceae bacterium | reverse complement strand
ATTTTTCTACCCTTTTGTCTACCCATTAACAAAAAACCCTCTCTACATTACGTAAAGAGGGTTTACAGTCGGGATGACTGGATTCGAACCAGCGGCCCCCACGTCCCTAACGTGGTGCGCTAACCGGACTGCGCCACATCCCGAATCGGGTGGCAAATTTAAACAAACTATCTTTACTTGAAATAGTAATTCAATATTTTTTTATGTCTTTCCTTACTTCTTAAAAATACTGAGTAATCTATTCGTCATATTCTTTTTCTGCTGCTTGATATATTCAAGGCTGGCTCCTCTCAGTAAAGCATCACCTACAAACCAGTTTTTCAATAAAAAAGCTGCACCGGCATAAGGAAAAACGGCAAGTACCTTGTCCCGCAAAGTCACCGCATCACCCAATTGCTGATGAATATAAAAAAACTTCATAATGGCATTGAGTATTGTCCATACTACAGGAAAAAGCCAAGGGTAATACGATGCACCGGGAAGTGCAATGGTATAAATAATTATAAAAGGAAGTACTACCAGATCAACCCAGGCCGCAAGCATACTCCAGATCCCCAGTGTAGCACTCACGTATAATATACGCGATAGCCGTTTGGTTAAAATGGTGTTTTGCAAGTAGTGAACCTCCTCATGGCTGTATGAACCATGGTCGGTTACAAATTTGCAGAACCGGTCCTTTTCACAAGCTATTTTAAAATCATAGTCCATTGACTACAAAGATGATAAATTGAATTTAATTAGGATGTGACTTATGTTACTATACCAACAAAAATATGCCGACTGTTAATGAGGAAGCCACTTCCTGAAATAACCATAGGCAAAGGTACCCAACAAGGCCGACCCAAGAAATACGGCAAATACAGTGTATCCCGCTCCGAGTAAAAGAAACATCATGCCCGAACATACACCGGTTAGGGCCCATCCCATTCCAAAAATCAGCCCACCTAGTATATAACGAGGCCAGGAATGATCTTTTTCAGCAAATTTATGCTCTTCGCCTCTAAAGGTTTTTAGCCTGCCTGTTTTAAATAGTTGGGTGATAATAGCACCTACAGCTACTCCCGAAAAGATAATACCAAACATGTGAAAAGACTTAAAATGGAACATTTCAATAATACGAAATGCAGAGACGGCTTCTAATTTCCACATGCCAAAGCCAAAAACAAATCCAATAAATATATATTTAAAAACTCTCATGATAATTCAAATGTTAATATCCGGAAAAACTAAAATGGAATACGTAAAAGATAGGGTAAAATTAACCAGGTCATAATGAGGCCCCCTATAAAGAAGCCTATCACAGCTACCAGAGAGGGAAGTTGAAGATCTGCTAAGCCTGAAATAGCGTGCCCGGAAGTACATCCACCCGCGTAACGTGCTCCAAAACCAATGAGAAAACCTCCTAAAACAATAATTATGAAACCTCTTAGTGTAAACAAAGAAGTCCAGGAGTAGATATCCCAAAAAGGATCAATTTCAGGTCGTACAACCGTAGTTCCCGGTACAATGGGTACATTTCCAACCGTAAATATTTCTTTTTGGGCAATATTGTTTAGAATTTCAACGGCTTCAGGAGAAACATGGGCTCGTCCATCTCCTCCAAAATAATTTGCGGCCATATATCCTCCAAAAGTGGCCCCCATAGCCACCATTAAGTTCCAGCCTTGTTTACTCCAGTCAAAATTAAAAAAATCAGCAAATTCTCCGGCACCATCTGCTGCACACATAATTCTCAGGTTTGCCGATAATCCAAATTCCTTATCAAAGAAATACAAAAGAAAAAGTGTAAGCCCTATAACTATACCTCCCATCCACCAAGGCCAGGGCTGACTTATAAATTCAATTAATTGTTGCGAATATTCATTCATTTTTTGCTAACGATTGTTTAATAGGCAAATATTAGTATTTAATAGATCGTAATTTATGACAGTTCTCATACTTTGAAAAGAGAAAAGTCAAAACAATTACTAATGGATAATGGATAATTAACAATTAACGGTGTTTTGTGCGGTATATCCCGGAATCAATGCCGTTAGGTTAAGCAGAAATCAGCATTAAAATTGTAGTAATTTACAATTCCCAGCTATACAAATGCCCCTTACCTTTAGGTTTGTTATATAATTCTTATAAAACAAACCTAAAGGTAAGGGGCACCCAATAATAACCCCGGGTTGAAGGCCGCCTGGCTGTAAACCCGGGGTAAAATAAACATCATAGAAATCGACCCTGTAGAAGGGGGCGCCCAACTTCACCAAACACAGTCAAATAATCAGTATTTCTTCCATACGACACCGCCGGGGTCGTTTAAAGGTAACAATTGCCTTAACTTAACAGCATTGATCCCGGATTATGCATCAGGAATGTAAATAATTTATTCTTTCTGCAAGCATATACTCCCTACTGGATATAACATGCCCTTACACCACTGAATTATCAATTATCCATTATCCATTATCCATTATCAATTATCCATTATCAATTATCAATTATCAATTATCAATTATCAATTATCAATTATCATATCTCCGAGCATTTGTTCGTACAATTTGAGTTCTTCTTTAACTCCTTTAAAACTGCTTTTGAGTTTTTCTTTGGCTGTGTCAACAACTCCATTGTAATAGTGGATACCCTCTTGTAAATTTTCTTTAAATCGATTTATTTTTTTCTGATCAACT
>JAOUKG010000659.1 GCA_029882725.1 Cyclobacteriaceae bacterium | reverse complement strand
GCTAGGCCGGGAGTCGTGCATGTATTTGTTCGAAGGGCTTGGAGGGTAACTGGATATAATTTTCTGCCCTTTTTTTATCCTTTTTTTCTGGAATTTTGAATTTTTTGATCTTCATTTTTGTTATCAACACATCAATCTTAAGCCATATTGTATTTTTAAGTGTGTCGGTTATGACGTAGGTCGTTGGCAAAGGGCAAGGCTTGAATCTATAGGATAGCTATAGATATTTATGAATATCCAACCTGTTTCCGGGAGTGATTATTTTTACAACAAATAATGTTTTAAGCAGGGTTTAAGGTTGTTTTAGTGTTTGTTAAATAAACTAGTATTACATGAAATTAGGATTATTGGGAATTGTACTTCTTTATTTCAATTATGAAATTATCGGCAATTATACTTCAAAGAATATTGATTTCGAAGACCGGAACTATTCTGAAGAATATTTGGAATACGGACTTAAAAAGGAAGTTTTCAAATTGGCAATAGCTGGATTTGAAAAATTGAAAAATGAACTTCAAAGTGATGAAATTATCACTATAATTGATTTTGATTATCCCTCTTCCAAAGAGCGTATTTGGGTAGTGGATCTTAACAACCAAAAAATTTTATATCATACTTTTGTGGCTCATGGAAAGAACTCCGGAGCCAATATGGCTAACTACTTTTCAAATACCCCGGAATCATATAAAAGTAGTCTTGGGTTTTATGTTACAGGAAAAACTTACCAAGGTAAACATGGTCTCTCATTATTACTTGATGGATTGGAGGAAGGTATAAATGATCAGGCAAGAAAAAGGGCTATTGTTATCCATGGAGCCGATTATGTAAGCAAAAAGTTTATTGAACAAAATGGACGATTAGGAAGAAGTTTTGGTTGCCCGGCATTACCAGTTGACCTGTCCGGGGATATCATAAACACCATTGCTAATGGAAAAGGTTTGTTCATTTATAAATCAGACAATAGTTATTTCAACAAATCCCAAGTTGTTTTCGAAAAGTAGTTAGCTGCCATTGGAGTGATTTGTATCAATATTATTTTTGACAGAAATCATTCTCTTATTTCATTCCATTTTATAACTTTATAGTGGAGGTTAAGGCAGGGATTACTCTGTTAAAAACGATGATAGTAATTGTTTTTGGATTGCCTGGTTCTGGCAAAAGTTATTTTGCATCAAGGCTTGCTAAAAAGTTGGGGGCGGACTATATCAATAGTGACCGGGTTAGACATGAGTTGGTTCCAAATCCAAATTATTCAAGCGAGGAAAAACAATTTATTTATAAAAAATTAATGGAGGCCATGTACGATCATGTTAAGAGAATAAAGCCTCTGGTAATGGATGGTACTTTTTATCTTCAAAAAACCCGGGATGATTTTAATCAGTTGGCTTTTGATTTAAATGCGGAGTTGTATTGGATAGAAATTAGAGCAGAAGAGGATATAATTAGAAAAAGACTTTTGAAAAAACGTAAGTATAGTGACGCGGATTTTGAGGTATATAAGGAAATAAAAAAGGATTATGCCCCTTTTACATTGGGTAAGTGCATTTCTTTAAAGTCTACCAATGAAAATATTGAAAAAATGCTCGAACAAGCCTTGATATTTTTAAACACAAAATGAAACAGGAACAAATTGATTCCTTGTTGAAATTAGGCGGTTTTCCTGATCAATGCTCTGATTCTGTGCTCATAGAAACACACATTTCATGGGTAATACTATGTGAAAAGTATGTTTTTAAGATTAAAAAACCAGTTCATTATACTTTTCTTGATTTTTCAACTTTAGAAAAACGTAATTATTACTGCAAACGGGAAGTTACACTTAACCGAAGATTAGTTGATGGGATTTACATTGGAGTTCTTCCCATAATAAAGAAAGGTAGTCGTTTTATTATTTCTTCCAGCCTTGAGGGAAAGATTATTGATTATGCGGTGATGATGCATAGAATGGATGCTGATTTGCGTATGGATAAATTACTCAATAAACAGGCCGTAACCAAAGATCATATGGAGGCCATTGCAGAGGTATTGCTGAAATTCCATAATCATGCCCATATAGCGTATAGCTTGAATCCTTTCAATATCCAACATACTTTTAATGATATTTTGGCTCAACAGCCTTATTTGAAAAAGGCTATAGGAAAAGGGGTAGCTGATAAAATTGAAAATGCTGTAAAAATTTCTGATAACTTCATTCAATACCATTTACTAACTTTTAAAAGAAGATCAGATTTAAAATTCGTTCGGGATGTGCATGGTGACCTTCATTCTAAAAATATTTTCCTCACCGATCCTCCCACTATTTTTGATTGTATAGAATTTAATGATGAAATAAGACAAGTAGATATTTTAAATGAACTGGCATTTCTTTGCATGGATCTGGAAGCCATGGATCATCTTGATTTAAGTACTTACTTCATGAATTATTATAATTCCAAATTCAAAGTTATTCTCACAAAAGAAGATACCGACGTATTTATTTATTATAAGGCCAACAGGGCTAATATTAGAGCCAAGGTTAATGCTTTGAGAGCCCGGGATTCTACGGGAAGGGATCAGAAAAAAGCTCTTTCGCAGTGTAAAAAATATATTGAATTAATGGATGGGTATTTGGAAAAGTTAGTGAGCCAATTTTAGTGTTTCTCAATCTGGCTTCAATTAACAATGGTTCTAAACGTTA
>JAOUKG010000761.1 GCA_029882725.1 Cyclobacteriaceae bacterium | reverse complement strand
GAAAGCACAGTATAAGTCTTAAAATTAGTTTAGAAGAACCCTGGCCTTGGTGGAAATCGGGAAATATTTCACAGTTAAAATTTACAGGTGGCTCAAATACAAATCCGATTAACAGTGAGCTTTCCAAAGCCCTTCTAAGTAGAAAAAAAACAAGCCTTCCTATCCTTTCTGAATTACCCGACAGTCTGAAACGAACAAGCTATATTTTTGAAAAGGGAAATTGGACAGCACATGGGAAAGAAGTTATTCCCGGAATTCCTGAAATATTTAATCAAGATGGGAAAAGCTTTGAAAACAGACGGGAAATGGGCAAATGGTTGGCTAGCAATAAAAACCCATTAACGGCCCGGGTCATTGTAAATCGCGTCTGGGAACAACTATTTGGAGCAGGGATTGTAGCCACCACCTCCGATTTTGGTGCCATGGGAACCCCTCCTACTCACCCCTTACTTTTAGATTGGTTGTCGGTTAAGTTTATGAACGAATGGAATTGGAGTTTAAAGAAACTTATCAGGGAAATAGTACTATCATCAACCTATAAACAATCATCTGTTATTTCATCAGAAAAAAGGGAAAAAGATCCTTCAAACAAATGGTTGTCGCGAGGTGCAAGGTTCAGGTTATCTGCAGAACAAACCCGGGATCAATTACTTGCAATCAGCGGATTACTTTCCAATAAAATGTATGGTCCATCAGTTATGCCCCCACAGCCTGACAATGTGTGGTCTATAGTCTATTCGGGGGCCGATTGGACTGAAAGTAAGGGAGAAGACCGGTATCGCAGGGCAATTTATACTTATTGGAGGCGAACAAGTCCCTACCCTTCCATGTCCAGTTTTGACAGTCCCAGCCGTGAATATTGTGTAAGTCAAAGAATCAGAACCAATACCCCTTTACAGGCCCTGGTGATGCTTAATGACACTGTATCTATTGAAGCAGCACAACATTTAGCCTCAAATGCGATACATTCCACACAAGATAATTCTACTCGTGCGATAATAAATAACATGTACACCAAAGCAATTGGCATCTCGCCGGATTCCAACGTGTTAAATACTTTGGAAAAATTGTATGAAGAAGCTTTGGAAGAATTTGGAAGATCAGCAGAACAAGTCAATGATTTTGTGTTTATAAACACGAAACTTAATAAAGATTTGCCTGAGTTTGCTGCCCTATCGGTAACAGCCAATGCAATATTAAATTTAGATGCATTTATTATGAAATATTAAAAAATGGACATACAAAGAATATACAAAGAACTTGAAGAACAACAGGCAAAAATCAATACAAGAAGGCATTTTTTACGAAATTGTTCATCAGCTCTGGGTGCTTTAACATTAGGGTCCTTGTTGGGGTGTGATAATTCAGGGTTAAATACGATACAACAAAGCCTTGGAAGTGATCCTTTTTCACCAAAAGTTCCCAACTTTTCACCAAAAGCCAAAAATGTAATCTACTTACACATGGCTGGTTCACCCTCTCAACTCGAATTGTTTGAATATAAACCAGAACTCAGCAAACTTCATGGGAAAGCATGTCCTGAAAGTTTACTTCAGGGGAAAAAATTTGCCTTCATAGAAGGGGTTCCTGAGATGTTAGGACAGCAGTATGCCTTTAAGCAACACGGTGAATCCGGGGCCTATGTTTCCGACAGGATGCCCCATTTTGCCAACATGGTTGACGAAGTAACATTTTTAAAAGCTGTACACACCGATCAGTTTAACCATGCTCCCGCCCAATTATTGTTACAAACAGGGTCACCCAGACTGGGTAGACCAAGTTTGGGAAGTTGGGTTACTTATGGATTGGGGTCAGAAAACCATGACCTACCCGGATTTATAGTATTGGTTTCCGGCGGAAAAACACCCAGTGCGGGAAAAAGTATCTGGGGAAGTGGTTTTTTACCCACAGTTTATCAAGGTGTACAATGCAGGTCTGATGGCGATCCTGTATTATATGTTAGCGATCCAAAGGGATATACCCGGGATATGCGAAGAAAAACCCTGGATGCCATTAACGATATAAATGAGAAACATTTTGAAGAAGCCGGAGATCCTGAAATCCTTACTCGCATTTCCCAATATGAAATGGCATTCAGAATGCAAACCTCCGTACCCGAAATAATGGATATCAAAGATGAACCGGAATACATACATTCTATGTATGGTACTACTCAGGGAACAGGCTCATTCGCAAATAATTGCCTTTTAGCAAGGCGTTTGGTTGAAAAGGGTGTTCGTTTTATTCAATTGTACGATTGGGGCTGGGATTCACACGGTGCATCCAAAAGTGAAGCTCTTAACGGCGGGTTTGTGAATAAATGTCAGGAAACAGATAAACCTATAGCGGCTTTA
>JAOUKG010000658.1 GCA_029882725.1 Cyclobacteriaceae bacterium | reverse complement strand
GAAGGTGGCTGAATGTGGATCCGGAGCGGCAGTTTGCGAGTCCTTATCTGGGGATGGGGAATAATCCCATTAGTAGTTTTGATGAGAGTGGCGGTTTTTCTTCAGATCCAGGGCCAGGGATTTTATTATTGTTTAACGAAGTTCAATTAGGGGGTGGAGTACATATTGGTGCAATATTAGCTGGGCAAAGCGGCTGGGCATACGATCAAGCAGGGATTGTTGCTTTTCATACAAGTGCAAATGTATTGATTACTGATTTAAACAGGGAAGTGATATTTGGAGATTTTGCAGGTCAATCATGGAATATTGGATACGATTCTAAAAATTATTTATTTGAGCAATGGGCGAGTAGAACAATAACTTCTGTTGATCTATCATTATTAACCATTCAAAAGGATGATGGTTATATTGGGGCCGGAATAGGACTTGCCATACCTTGGCAAGGAGGAATAGTAATAATTGATGCTAGAGATGTTGTGACAACATTTCTTGGGTATACCCAAGCCGATGCTGATTTTTATAATAATGGGGGTTCGTTCAATGAAATTTATATTTTTGAAAAAGAGGGTAGGTATTATTATGGCTGGGATCAAAGGTTTGAAGTATATAAAATTGACGTTCCTGGAATAGATGAAGCATACGGAACAGCATCATATAAAAACAATAGAGAAGAAATTATACGCAATAATAATGTCAAAGATTAAGAGAATATTTTTAATTATTTGGATAAGTGGACCTGTAGTTGCCGCCATTTGCGCATTAATATTTGGCAATGAGCCTATAAAATATGGGATGATTGATTGCCACTCCGATCCTGAAATGGATTGTTATGGCGTATATGAGGCAGGTGATGAAACGAATGATTATATGACAGTTTTATATAAGTATTATAAAAACAGATATGACTCAATTCGTTCAAATCCAAATCATACAACTGATCCAATATTCGAAAAAGAATATGATAAGTTAAATGATATTATAAATGGGAAGCGGGGTATTAAAATAAAAAACCATTCAATGGTAAAATATACGGAGTGGACTGTGCGAGTTTTTACTTTGGAAATTGATTCAATTAAAAGGGATGTATTTATTCCCCCATACATTATCAAGCCTATTGTTAATGACTAGGTATATTAAAATATTATTATACTCTAAGAATGAGTTTGTTGCTCTTGCACTATACACTATTTTCCTTTGGCTTGATTATACTGATATTACTTTAATTGTGATATTATATTGGCAGATTATATATATATATAATATTGTTAATTTTAGGGATTCATCGTTAAAATATAGCAGCATAATAAAGATAGTATATTTGTGGATTTTATTAATAATGTTAACGGGAATCTATTTGCATTTTTCTTCAAATATTGATAGTTATGATTTATTTTATATTATGATACTAGTAGGAATAGTCTTTATTGCTATAGATTCGTATAGTAAAATTGTTGGTATAATAAATTTAATTAGAATTATTGTAGTTGTTCTTGTGTCTATTTTGATAGTTATGTTTTTATAGTGGTTTTAATCATACAATGCTAATTCCACGATAATTCTATAAAGAAGTGTCTCTAATAAGAGACAAATGGCCCATACAGGTAGTATAGGCCATTTTTGCTTCTTGTATCATTTTAGTCAGCTATTATCATTTCACTTATTCAATTTCGTGGCTTATGGCCATTGTTTTTTTATTCGGTTTCACATTTGGTACATCCGGTATTGCCTCTGCTTTCATCGATTCTGGTTCGCAGTGCCTCTGGATCAAAGGAGAAGAGCAAATTTTGACCGGAATAAAAGTCTACAATCGGCAGTTTTCCAGCCGGCAGTATGGTTAGTTGTGATCCTTGGGGTATGTCCTCAATATTTTAAAATTATCAAAGTCTCACTACTATAATCAGCAGTATGTTTTGTGGCAGAATCCCTACGGTTCACAAATTGAGGGCATTACTTTTACTCATCAGCCAGCAGATCAATAAGCAGTTTTAGCTCTTTGTCGGTGATCGAAGATTGATCCGATTTATCATAGATATCCATGAGATAGACTATTTCTCTGACTATACGGACATAGGTAATCAACCTTGCACCACCCGATTTCCCTTTTCCTTTTGAAGATATGGCCAAACGTATTTTATAACAATCCTTGCCAAGTGGTGTGCCCAGGTCAGGAGAGATAGTAAGTTGATCAATGATGACTGAAAGGTCGGCTTTAAGTGATTTGTGCTTTTTTGCGAGTTTTTTTAGCTTCCTTTCGAAAGGCCCGGTAGCAATGACGTTAAAGTTCATCAAGCAAATCTTTGGCAGATTTGAGTTGTTTTTTACCTTCCTGATGTAGTTTTACATCATTGAAAGCTTCGGCCAGGTCTTGAATGGCCTCACTCTTCTTCCTGTCCTTCACTTCTTTAAGGACGCTGATGTAATCAAGGCTTTTGACAAGCTCCATAAAGAAGGGAACACGATTGTCCTGTATGTCTAATATTACTTTCATCATCCATCATTTTTAGCCTACCGGTAGAACTATCAACTACAAAAATACAAACAAAACCTGTAGTATAAAAATTGTCAACACCGACTCCACCATGTTTGCCGGAAGGGCCATATTGAAAGGGATGAACGTGCAGTTGATCGACCCGGCCACCGTAGAGCGCATAGAGCACCTGCTGTTTATGGCCGAACAGGATCTGGAGCAGA
>JAOUKG010000657.1 GCA_029882725.1 Cyclobacteriaceae bacterium | reverse complement strand
CCTGTAAAGATAGGGATAGAATAATAACCGTAAACCATAAAAACTCTAAGTCAATTTCCGTGTCGTATTTGTTGAAATGTGTTTTCATTAAGATTTTCATTGAGTAATGAAAGTTGAAACTTTTAAGGATTTTGTGGGCATAGACCATAAAGTTTTTGATTAGTGTTTTTTTGAAAGAGTTTATTTGAATATGAACAGAGCTATGATGTTAATAATACAAAGTAATCACGAGGTAGTTTTCTGAGAATGGCTTTTATTCAGGAAATGATAAAGTAGATGATTGTACAATGGATTAGTTTAAAAAAAGAGTATTTAAAAAGGAAAAAGAAAATTTATTATGTCTAAGACAGTATTAATTATTGATGACTCTTCTTTCATGAGGGAATTTATAGAAGAAACATTGGAAAGTGAAGGTTGGGATGTGATAGGCACTGCTGCAGATGGTAATTCAGGTGTTGAATTGGCATTGGAACATCAACCAGATTTAATCACCCTTGATAATGTATTACCCGATATGTTGGGTATTGAAATTGCAAAGATTTTGAAAAAGGAAGAGGGAATTACTTCAAAAATCATCATGATAAGTGCACTTGGGCAGGATGAGATGATAAAGAATTATGAAGATTATGGTATTGAATATTATTTAGTTAAGCCTTTTACTTCAGAGGAGTTGATTGAAAATGTGAATAATCTATTTTAACTGTTATGTTGTTAAGTGACGAACAGATAAATAGTGCACAGAAAGTTATTGAGTTAAGTTTAAACGCATCGGCTAAATCGTTGTCTTATTTTACAAAGACAGCGGTTGATGTAGTAATTGAAAACAAGCTTACGGTTATCAATTTGTCAAATGTTGAAAATTTAGTAGAAAAAGAAGTTTCTTCCTATGTGATATCCACTGAGTTAATTGGAGATTTACAGGGGATATCGTATTTGCATTTCACTCAAAATGACGTTGATAAGTTGATGGATTCCATTTATGCCAACAAGGAATTTGACGAAGATAAATATGTTAAAAAATCCGAGGGCCTGGTGAAGGAAATAGCAAATATTATTACTGCGGCTGCAATGAGTCAATTTGCAAATCATTTTAGGTACACTACTTACGGAGATGTGCCGAGACTTGAAATTATTAAAAATGAGAGTAAGTCTTATGTTGCGAATTATATCGAGAGGCACAATTGTTTTTTGGATTTTAGGGCTACTTTGGTTTCCTCAGAAATGAACTTAAACCTTGATTTTGTTTGGTTTGTTGACGACTCTTTTGTTGGGGGGATAGACAGATTAAATAATTAGAGGAATTGTTTTTTTTATAATTGCAACAAATATCCAACTCTTTTCGTTGTACACACCTCAGGGTTTTGTAAAAAAGATTATCTTTGCTCCCTTGTTTAACAGAAATTCGATAATGAGATTATTTATAGCTTTTGTATTAGTAGTATTTTCAACAGGCCTTCACGCGCAGGATTCAGAAAATCAAAAAAAAGAAGGTCGTCCTAATTTTCCGGGTACCTTATATGCAGATTTAGGAATCAAATATGTAGGAGGTGTAGACTATTTCAAAGTGATAGGTTCCAGGACTGCAAATTTTTACTATCACTATGATTTGCCCATTGGAAACTCAAAAATTTCATTTCATCCTGGTATAGGTGTTGGTCTGGATCGTTATAAGTTTTCGGATAGCACCAATTTTTCTTATACGGTTATTAATAGTGCCGATAGCTCCTATTTCCGACCAAATAAAGATCTAAATATTAGTAAATCGATGCTTATTGCGGAATATATTGATATTCCTCTTGAATTGAGATTCAGTAGCAACGCTTCTGATCCCGGACATAGTTTCAATGTCGCACTTGGAGCCAAAGTAGGTTATCTTTTTAGGGGTATGTCTAAAATAAAATATTCAGAAGGCGGAGAAACAAAAAAAGTAAAAGATATTCAGAGCTTTCATTTAACTGATTTGCGATATGGTGCTTACTTACGAGTTGGAACCGGTGGGTTCAATCTGTTTGCCAATTACATGATAACACCTTTATTTAAGGCCAATGAAGGGCATAACAAAGAGACAATGAATGCATGGACTTTTGGGATGTCATTTGTTGTTTTTTAATTATAATCAGGATTCAATATCATTTGGTTAAGTTTTTTTAAACCTGTTTATATCAGAGATATTTCTAAAAAAAGAATTTAATTTTCGGTTATATTCCTCTGTTTTTCATTGATGTGATATAATGTCGATTGTAAAAATGCGGTTTTCTGTAATATTTTCATCCTTATGGGTTATAACTCGGAGAGAAGCATTATTCTTTGGTATCGAATGTACATCTGTACCAATTTAGCTGGAAATACAAAAGGAACATTTTTTTAATATTGATCACCTGTTCTGCCTGCATTCCAATTTTTACAGTAAAGAGTGCTCTGGAGAGTGCTTATTTATGGGATAAAATCACAGAACTGATATTTTTTAAGGGTTCAATTCTGTCTACTCCACCTAATTTAATAGCTTCTTTTGGCATTCCAAAAACGACACTTGTCTTTTCATCTTGTGCTATTGTAAAGGCACCACTTTCTTTCATTTCAAGCATCCCGTGAGCACCGTCACCACCCATGCCTGTAAGGATAACACCAATGGCATTTCTGCCTGCATAACGAGCTGCGGAACGAAAAAGGACATCAACAGAGGGTTTGTGTC
>JAOUKG010000656.1 GCA_029882725.1 Cyclobacteriaceae bacterium | reverse complement strand
CATTATATTGTAAATTGAAAAAGACCAATAGTTGTGAGCTAATTTTTTGATTTTATGACCAGCTTCCAAATTAAAACCGGCATCTATTCGGAAATAATCAGGAATACGATATGCATTTCGGTTAGAATAATTTACAAACTGACTTCCTTTGTAATAATAAGTTGAAACAGGATAGGTTACAGGTCTGCCCGAGCTGTAATTCATATTGAATGAAAGACTAATTCTACGGGTAAATTTGTAATTGGCAACTACATTCAATGTATGAGGTTTGTCATAGTTGGTAGGAAAGAATTCGCCTCCGTTTATTTTTTCTTCCAGATGTTCTCCATCCAATTTAATGAATGTACGGGCATAAGTATAATTTATCCATCCATTGAGTTTCCCTGATTTATGTAGTGAGAGTTCAATTCCGTAGGATTTGCCCGGACCTTGAAGTAGAGAGGTTTCGACACTTTCATTTAATAAAAACTCTTCCCCGGTTTTAAAATCAACCAGATTTTGAATATTCTTATAATATAATTCAACGGAGGTTTCTATTAATTTTTGAGTAACATTTCTATAGTACCCTATTGAAAACTGATCTGCGATTTGAGGTTTTAAATAATAACCGGAAAGTCTCCATACATCGGTAGGGGAAAGGGATGCCGAATTGGATAAAGTGTGTAGATACTGACGATTTCGGTTGTAACCAGCTTTTATCGACGACTCTTCATTTAGCGCGTACCTTGTGGTAATACGAGGTTCTAGTCCGTGATAAAGTTTAATGATTTCTCCATCGTTATAGTTGATGGTTTTGGATAAAGTATTGTCATTTATGGGCTCTCCAGGCAAGTATTGGTTTACTTTTCCTGGGCCAACCATCCCAAAGGCACTATATCTAAGTCCTACATATAAGGAAAATTCTGGCGTAAGTTCCATTTGGTCGGAAACAAAAAGGGCTGCCTCCCAACCTTCTTCAGGATTTAATACTTTAGGTGAAATTAATGATTCATCACCCTGAGGTCTTTTTCTTCCCGGGTTGACAAGATAGTTGGAAACATTTGCTCCCATCATTACTTCATGGCTATCGTTCGGATAAAAGTTCAGTTCACTTTTAGCTGATTTTTCATTGAGTTGAAAGTCTTGGGTAAAAGCATTTCGGGGTGATTCATTATAATCCAGTGAATACCCATAATTGGAAAAGCGTATAGAATTGTTTGCAATCCATTTTTCATTGAAAATATGCCTCCAGTTCAGGGAAGCATTATTGTTATTGTATGCAAATTTTGAAAAAGAGAATAATGTATCACTGGCCAGCCTAAAACGGTCTGTTGAATAGTATCCGGTGAGTGTTATTTGGTCTTTTTCGGTCAAATCGTGATCATATCTAAAAAGAAAGTCATTGAAATTCACTCGATTTTCACTGAACGAAGGGTTGTCTATTTTTTTTAACACCCAATTGGAGTAAGTGCTTCTTGCACTCAATAAAAGACCTGCTTTTTCTTTTATTACAGGAATTTCGGCAGTGAATTTTGATGAAACAGGAGAGACACCTCCATTTCCTATGAACTTTTCCTTACTTGCTTTTTTTGTGCTCAGGTCAAAAACAGAGGAAAGGCGGCCACCGTATTTTGCAGGGATACTACTTTTATGTAATTCAAGATTGTCAATGGCATCTGAATTAAATACAGAGAAGAATCCAAAAAAGTGATTTGCATTGTATACCGGAGCACCATCGATGAGAATAAGGTTTTGGTCGGCCTTTCCCCCTCTTACATTGTAACCTGCTGCGCCCTCGCCCATAGTTTGTACTCCGGATATGGTAGTAGCGATTTTCATTATGTCCTTTTCTCCCAATACAACGGGCACATTTTTCGTGGCTGTCGCATCAATGCGTGTTATGCCCATTCTTGTTTGCAATACGTTGGCATCCCGGTCTGAGCTTATGGTTACTTCCTGCAGAGAGATCACATCCTCTTCCATTTGCACATCGAGCCTTCCATCTGAAAAAACCACCAATTTACGTGATGTGGATTTCATACCTAATAATTGAAATTGCAGATGATTTTTCCCGTTGTTGAGATTAATACTGTAAAAGCCAGATGCGTCGGAGGTGGTAGCCTTTGCCATATCGGCAGTAAAAATAAAAACACCTTCTACGGGATTCCCATTTTGAACATCCTTAATATAACCTGCTACAGTTGAATTTCTACCTGGCTTGAATTCATTTCTGCTGCCTATTTCAAAAGTTTTACTTTCCAAACTACTTCCTGTAATATATTCTTTTTTAAATATTAAGCCTTTTTCCAAACTCTCATCGGATTTAGATGGGAGTATAGCATTGAGGATTTGTGGGCTGTCGATAATTTTAAGGTCATTTACAAAATATACCTGATTATTCAGAGTGATAAAAGTAAGTTTAGTGCCCCCAATTATTCCATTTAATACCTCTTCTAATGTTACATTGTCAAGTTTCAAAGTGATATTCAGACTATCCACCCACTCATTTTTATAATAAAAGGAATAAGAGGTTTGAGATTCAAGATTGCCAATGACCTTTTCAAATTTTTCATTTTGAAAATTAACAGAGATAGTTTCCTTGCTTTGAGTTAAAGCCGAAATCGAAACAAATAATAAGAGTAAGACAGTTAACTGTTTCATTTGGCTAATTTAAGGAATTGCAAAATTCAATTATTCTGGCCAAGTTGAGATCAT
>JAOUKG010000655.1 GCA_029882725.1 Cyclobacteriaceae bacterium | reverse complement strand
CTGCATCAGGATTTACAGGATTTTAGGATTAACTCACCGTCCAGTCAAATGTAGCAGTTACAATATCACTATATTCAAAACCCTGGACAATGTGAAACAATACATCTACCTGGTAGTCGATAATTACTCCCGCAAAATCCTGAGTTGGAACATGGCTGACAGAGTAAGTGGAGAAATTAGGATGCAAACATTGAGAGAAGCCTTGGACACAGCCAAGCCGGAAAAGGAGGTTGAGCTTATCGTGGATGGAGGACCAGAAAATAATAACCGCACTGTTGATCGGTTTATTGAAGGGTGCGACATAAAGAAGAGTGTAGCTCTAAAGGATATTGTTTTCTCAAATTCTATGGTAGAAGCAGCAAACAAACTTCTCAAATACCGATACTTGTTTCCAAAAGACGTAATGGATGGGATGCAATTGAGAAATGTACTTGAAAAATCCATCCATGATTTTATTGAAGTAAGGCCACATGGGAAACTCGGAGGACTGACTCCCAGTGAGGTTTAGCAGGGCCAAAATGTGCCCATTTCCTTCCATCCAGAGGCACTGAGAACCAGAATAGATGAAAACAAAGGCAATACCGGATGTGCCAAATGTGAAACTGAATAATGAAAACCATGACCATAAGCCGGGAATTTCAAAAACTGTTGTGATAAAAGTTGACTAAAAAACACAAAATAGAAAAAAAACGCCAATAGAGGATGTATTGGCACTTTTTTCCTAACAAGAGACACTCTTTTATAGAATTATCGTGAAATTAGCACGGGAGATTTGTAGGGGTAGTGGAATGGATGTGATTGGATGGAGAGTGGTTAGCTTCATCGCTCCATTTCCTTTCCTTTTGTTGCAGCACCTTTTGGATTATGCAAAATGAATTAGTAAACCGTCACATAGAGAAACATGAACCACACAGCTATCAGGCAATTAAGGTTGTATGTTTTTCCTAAAATTGATTTAATTCGTAAGTGTTGGAGTACGGACAAATACTAATTTGCTGTTTTTAGTAGTAATAATAATTTTTCTTTTTTTATATCTTATGGTTGAACCAGAAAAATCCTCAAAACGTAACAAGATTAAAGTATTTGGTTTTCTAATTTCATAATAATTAAAATCCTTTGAAATATGCAACTCAGTTGTATCACTAGAGTCTGTTCGGAAATTAAAATTTATTATTTTACAATTTAAACTTTTTTCTAACTGATTAAATTTAACTATTCCGTCCGTAGAACCTTTTATAATTCCTTCACAATCAGCATAATATTGTTCTGGTAGATTTGAATATATATCATAAAATTTAATTTGTATATTTTCTATAGAGTCAACTTTATATTTCCCTATATATATTGTGTCTAATTTGTATTTACTGTCTAATATTAAATTATTATTTAAACGATAATTTCCGTTACTTTTAATTGTTATTGAATGATAATCCACTTGATAATCATATTTTCCATTACCTTTTAACAACAAATGCCCCGATGAATGTCTATCCTTTAACCTATATAATTCTTCAATCTGTATTTGTTGTACTGAACAGGAATTTAAAAATAAAATAGCAATTATTAATCCAAATCTCATTTGTTATAAACCTCTACTGGGGAAGTTCCTCTCTTTAATCGTTCAGCATTTATGTAATCAATTCTATTGCCATAATTTGTCATTATTGGTATTCCCTCTTCTGTGAAATATATATCCGCCATTGTCCATTGGTCTTTACTTGTAGAGCCAACATTTTTGTAACCCTTCTTACGAACAAACTTTTCATTGATGCCAAAAGGAGTATATTGTTTAAAATAATTTCCGCGTTCATATACAGCTATTTCATCACCGATATTGTGCAAACTTCCTGACCCACTCCCATCCCAAAGCAATGAAACTTTTCCTGTTTCATACTGGTATCCATGTTTAAACTCATGAGCAAATGAACGAAGGGCAGTATTTGAATTAGAATTAATATTAATAACCACAGCACCATTTTGGCCTATTGAATTATCAAAGTTGGTATTTCCTCCATCTATACTACCACTTGATGTTGTGTAATTATTATTTACATCGTACAAAACATTTGAAAAAGCCATTGTCACTACTTCTGCATTTAATTCACTATACATTTGTAGGTGTCCTGCTTTACGATTTTCTGCCCTATCAATGCGTCTCTGATAGCGACCCTTTTGTTTATCACTTTTAGAATTATCAGCAAGCTTATCCTGATTTTTGGATATTTTCTTATTTTCAGCTTCAATGTTTGATTGAACGTGCGCCAACATTTGAAATACCCAACCCCAAGCTGCTTCCGTAAACTCATTACCATCAATATCAATATTTTTTATAGGGTTGTTACCAGCATAATGATACGGGGACATTGTATGGTATCTTTCCGAAAGGTTATCCACCACATGCCACCTCCCCACACTCGCATCATACATCCTCGCCCCATAATCCATCCAACCTAAATCCAGCTCATCCTGCATTTCTTTGCCATTGTACAGGTAATCATTCTTTTTGCTATCACTTCGCTGCCACGAGTTAAACTGCAACCCAAAAGGATAGTAATCGTCACTTTGCACAACAGGTGTCTTCTTGTGGGTAATATGTAAATCATCAAAATACACTCTCTCTTCTCCTGTAGCGGGCGATTCGTTGCTTACGTAAATATATACATATCCACCCTTGTCGACAATCTTTTGTTGGAAAAG
>JAOUKG010000654.1 GCA_029882725.1 Cyclobacteriaceae bacterium | reverse complement strand
GCTGTTTGGGGGCTTGGGCAACTTTTTACCGGAAAACTTGCCGATCATTTCAACAAGAAAAAAATGTTGTTTTTAGGTATGTTTGGTCAGGCTATTGCCCTGTTTTATATGCTCTGGGCCGACAAATTCATGGATTTTGTGGTTTTATCAGTAATTTTAGGTGCAGGTACTGCATTGGTCTATCCCACCTTTTTGGCCGGAATAGCCGATTATACCCACCCTCAACAGCGGGCAAAAAGTATAGGGGTTTTTAGGTTGTGGAGGGATTTAGGATATGCTGTAGGAGCTATACTTACAGGAGTAATAGCCGATATATGGGGTATATTACCTTCAATTGGAACCATTGGCGCTCTAACCCTTGTTTCATCTATAATAATCTTAATACGCATGACAAGTAAAAACGAAAAACCAAACGACTGTATTAGCAAAGATCAAGTCCATCTTTTACAGAACACTTCCAATATTATTATCCTAGATGTGCGAGGTTCTGAAGATTACAATGAACTGCATATTGATGGAGCATTGAATATTCCATTAGATACATTAAAATCAAGGTTAACAGAACTTAAAAAAGCCGATTTGGTAATTACTGCCTGTGGAAAAGGGGGAGGCAGAAGCACTGAGGCAGCACTTTTACTTACTAATAATGGCATTAATGCAAAATGGTTGTGTGGTGGTACATTGGGGTGGTATAATATATAGAGAACTCTGTTTTTAATTCAAATATGTAAGTATGAATACTGTCGATCTTTCGCATGCCCAAATTCATTTGTCTAAAAATGATATAGTAATGCAGCAGATCGTAGGAAAAATTGGCAATGTAACATTGACTCGAAGTTCTGCCCCTCATTTTTCACTGGTGAAAACCATAATATCCCAACAGCTTTCAAGTAAAGCCGCTTCAACCATTGGTAAACGTTTTGACAACAAATTCGGCAAAGACATTAGCCTAATTTTGAATTCAAATGAATCTGAATTCAGAGAGGTAGGTATTTCATCGGCTAAGACCCGCTATATCAGGGAAATTTTATCTCATTACAATGAAAACTTATTTTTTTGGAATAATTTGGATGATTTTGATGATACACAAATCAAAGAAACTCTTATTAAAATTAAGGGAGTAGGCAATTGGTCATTAGACATGTTCATGATTTTTAGCATTGGTCGATTGTCCATTTTTCCATGGACTGATACCGGGATAAAAAATGCCATAGTCAAATTCTATCCTGAAGACTACCATCAAAACATTGAAAAGTTGATCATTAAATGGAAACCTTATGAATCTGTGGCCTGTATGTACTTGTGGAAAGCCCTGGATCAAGGTTTACCTTCTCCAATTTGAAATACTAAAAGGGCATTCAATTAAAGAATAATGAGTAAATTCTTAATTATTTCTACAATTATCCATTATCCATTATCAATTATCCATTATCAACTATCCATTAATATCCACCATTACCTTATAAGTTGGATCTTCCATAACATTCACATCAATAATATCTTCCGCATTTTTTAGTAGTACCTTACAATCATTACTCAGGTGTTTCAAATGAACCTTTTTGCCTATTTTAGAATACTTCTCCGTTAGTTTATTCAATGCCTCTATGGCCGACATGTCTACTACCCTGCTCTCTGCAAAATCGATGATCACCTCATTGGGGTCACCGGCCACATCAAATTTTTCATTGAAAACCGTTATCGACCCAAAAAACAACGGTCCGTATATTTCATAGTGTTTTACACCATTATCATCAAGATACTTACGTGCCCTGATCCTTTTCGCGTTATCCCATGCAAACACCAATGCCGCAATAATTACTCCTGTAAGCACAGCGAGGGCTAAATTATGTAAAAATATAGTTACCAGTGTAACCATAACCATCACGAAAATATCCGATTTCGGCATTTTGTTAAAAGTTTTCAAACTTGCCCACTCAAACGTACCTATAGCCACCATAATCATTACTCCCGTAAGAGCTGCCATAGGTAATTTTTCAATCAAAGATGACCCAAACATGATAAAGACTAAAAGCATGACAGCCGCAACAATACCTGATAAACGTGCCCTTGCCCCCGAAGAAATATTGATCAAACTCTGACCAATCATAGCGCATCCACCCATTCCCGAAAACAACCCTGAAAGTATGTTGGCTATCCCCTGGGCAACAGCTTCTTTATTTCCACTACCACGGGTTTCTGTAATTTCATCAACAATATTTAAAGTAAGTAAACTTTCAATAAGACCTACCCCGGCTACAATTGCAGCATAGGGTAATATGATAAGCAGATTATCCAGACTTAATATAACTTCTGGTAAATGAAAAGGAGGAAATGATCCTTGAATTGAAGCAATATCCCCTACCGTTCTGGTGTCTATTCCAAAAAATACTACAATACCAAAAACAGCCAAAATAGCCACTAGGGAAGCAGGAATGGCTTTACTGAACCGAGGTAAACCCCATATTATTAACATAGTTAAGGAAACAAGGCCTAATAATATATAGAGTGAAGTACCTGTTAACCAATTTCCGTTTACATCCTGAAATTGTGCGATTTGTGACATGAAAATAATTATGGCCAGACCATTCACAAACCCAAAAATTACAGGGTGCGGTACCAGTCGCATTAATTTTCCTAATTTAAAAGTACCGGCAAGTACCTGAAAAATACCGGCTAAAATAGCCGCGGCAAAAACATATTCT
>JAOUKG010000653.1 GCA_029882725.1 Cyclobacteriaceae bacterium | reverse complement strand
TGTACCCTCAGGTTTTGGAACATACCATTTTACAAGTATATCAATTTTATCCTCTTTTTTTTCTGAAATAGCTCCTACTACTTTAATCGACTCAATTTCAATAGGAAGGTTTTCAATCCAGTGTCCATAATAATTTACATAAGCCTCTTTAAATTGGCTATTAAGATCTTCTTTATTTAGATCGATTTCCAATGTATTTTCCTGTCCTCTGAAACGCATGTATATCCATTTGTTTCTTATATACCCGGCTTTTTTGTATTTACTTTTTAGGGTATCCAATACTTCATTTTCCAATTTTTGGGTCCAATCATTGATATTGGTAATACAATTTTCGTATAAATCGAGTATTTGTTTGTTTTTAAAAAGTTCGATTTCTGAATCGCCAATTCCCCTTGCACTCAACACTCCCGCCTGATATGGGATAATAATTTTTTTTATTCCAAGAATTTCAGCCACACCACAGGCGTGTTGGCCCCCTGCTCCGCCGAAAGCTAAAAGTGCAAATGTTGTTGGGTCATGCCCCTTCCGCAAGGATATTTTACGGATTGCCTCCGCCATCATTTCATTGGCTATGGTAATTATAGCGAGTAGTAATTCCGAATCTTTTATAGGTGTTGGGTTAACACTCAGCATTTGTTCCTTCAGGATGTTTAAAGCCTGTAAAGAGTCTTTTATATGAAGTGGTATTGAAAATACATCCGGATGGACTCGTCCTAATAATAAATTCACGTCGGTAACAGTAAGTTTTCCTCCGTCTCCATAACAAGCCGGTCCAGGACGCGCTCCCGCACTTTCGGGGCCTACTTTCAATGTATATCCATCAAATGAAATTAAAGAACCTCCTCCTGCAGCAATGGTATCAATGGCCAGGGAAGGAGCCTGAATTAGGGCTTCATTGACCTCGGTGGTGTATTGGTAATCAAAAAATCCAGGATATATGGCTACATCTGTGGAGGTGCCTCCCATATCCAGGGTAATGATTTCTTTAAACCCGGAAAGTTTCGCTGAATTTGCAGCTCCAACAATACCTCCTGCCGGGCCACTTAACAAACTATCCTTGGGAAGGAAGTTATGCGCATCTACAATACCACCCGCACTGGTCATTATATGAAAATCCCCGTTTATTTTTTCTGCAATACCCTCTACATATCCCTTTATAATGGGATCGAGATAAGCATTTATAACGGTGGTTTCTGTGCGATCTAAATATTTAACCGAATTGGATATTTCGGAAGATATAGAAATATGTCCGATACCTTTCGCATTTAATTGTTTTTTTAAAGTATGTTCCTGAGTGTTGTTTTTATAACTATGTATAAACGAAACAGCTATCGACTCAAAATTTCCCTTCAGTAGTTTTGAAGATAAATTTTCCCACTCTTGTTCTTGAAAGGGTATCAGGGTTTCACCCGTTTTATCTTGACGTCCTTTTAATCCGAAAACCTCACTGTAGTATTTCTTTCTTTTTTTTATGTTCAGCGCAAAAATATCCGGTCTTTGTTGAGTGCCAATTTCCAACAAATCTTCAAACCCTGCATTCAAAATTAAAGCGGTCTTGGCTCCTTTTCTCTCCAGAAGTGCGTTAGTCCCTTTTGTACTGCCCAAACGCAATTCAATTTCGGGCAAGGGTTTATTTAACGGTGTAGCTGTTAGAATACGTGCAGCCAGTACAGGCACTTCTTCATTAGCCGTAATTTCGAAAAAACCTTTTAAATCATTAGGAATAGCTTCTTGAGTTAATACAATTCCTGTTTTCGGGTCTATTGAATCCACAAGAAAAGTTTTTCCGGTTTCAAGAAATCGGATATTGTAGCCTTGAAAAATACTATCTTCCAGCGGCCAATTTATTTGTGTCTGTAAAGATTTATGATCAATTATCTTAATTACATTTCCACGAAGGCAACTGCTGCTAAGCACCTTAAATTGTTTTATTTCATCCCCAGGGGTAAAACCTATGCAATCTGTAAAGGTACCACCTGTATCAATCCAAAGTTTCCAACTCATTTTAGTAAGGTCTTTTTATTGTGTTTATAAAACACTTTAGGCACGAAAATTAAATCCATTTTGATAATAATAAAAACGGAATACCTTTAAAGGGTTTTGATAGTATGGCCTATCTGATTTTATAGGTTTTATTAAATTTGAAAATACGTCTTACTTCTTTTATTCCCTCTCCGATACCAATTAATTTATAACCATTTTTTCTGTTGATTTTACTAATCTCATATAGCGTTTTCCAGTGGAAGAGTAAAGATTTTTGTCCCTTTAAAAAAGAATATCCGGGTTGATAGATATGGGCAGGCTCTGAATTAACGCCATTCAGTTCCATTATTTTTACATTTCCTTTCTCGATATCGGCTAAAGTAGCGGCGCGAACATCAAAACGCCCATAAAAGAAACCCTCAATATTTTTTGAAAGGCGATCAAAACTTTTCCTCATTTCTTCTGAGTTAAGTTTTTCTCCATTTAAGAAAATGGTTCCCAGGCAATGGTTCCCAATAGTGTTGAGAACAATTTTCTCATCTTCTTCAGGTATAAAGTTCAAGTCGAATTTCCCTTCTGTAATAATGCGCTTTAACTGTAGATAAGCTCTGTCATTTTTTAGAATTAATTCAAGAAGGGAGGATTGTCCATCCCCTACTAAGGTTAGCATTTCTTTTATTACGATACTAGTTATTAAACCTTCTTCTTTATTAGGATATC
>JAOUKG010000651.1 GCA_029882725.1 Cyclobacteriaceae bacterium | reverse complement strand
CCCCCTACTCGTGGTTTAGATCCACATGGGGAGGTGGAGGGCGCTCTAAAACCGAAGTAGGCTACACTAGAAACATCAATCCCAGATGGAATTTTGGCGGGAATTACAAATCCTACCTGGCCGACAAACAAGTACAAAAACTAAGGCGGGGAGATCGTAATGTAGAATCAATAGGTTACAACTTCTTTACAAGTTACCGGTCAAAGAATGAAAAATACTGGCTTTTCTCAAGCTTTGACAGAACTAAACACCAACAATTTGAACAAGGAGGTCTGAGTGTTTCAGACTCTTCAAATATTGACCTCTTCTTTTCAGACTATGTGGGTACTTTTATGAGTACTGCAAAATCCATATTCTTTAAAAACAATGTGCATCTTTACCATGATTATAGATTAAGTGAGTTTTTTAGATTTTTTCACACCTTAGACAGAGAAAAAAGAACCGCTTCATTTACTGCTGATCAAACATCTGATGATATAAATTTTTTCGACAATATAGAAATAGTATCCCTGAAAAAAGAAGAGGAAGATTTTAATAAATTTACCGAATTAAATAACCGTTTGGGAGTAAATGGTGCTGCAAAAAACTTTTATTATAGTGCCTATATTCAACGAAGAGACATTAAAATGGAGTATCAGTGGATGAACACCGACTCCTTGGGTATTAAAACCAAAAATGCTGAACATTATGCCGGGTTTGAGTCTGGATGGAAGGTAAAAGATCTGTTTATAGCCCAGATAGAAGGAAAGGTAATGCTAAATGGTGGCAGTCAATTTAAGGGTGAAGTTTCTTCAAAATGGCTGGAGGGAAAAGCGTCCAGAACTGTTTATCTACCTTCATTTTATCAATATGCTTACCGTGGTCATTATGACTATTGGAATTTCAACTATGATCTCTCTACTCATACCCATTATAATGTTACCGGAATTTTGGGTGTAAAAGGAATTACATTAAAACCCCATTTCGAGTACAACATTTTTGATAACTATATTGCATTTAAAAAGATCAATAATATAAAGGGTGCCCAAAATGTCTTTCCCATTCAGGGAAATGGGTATATTATGACAGCGATACCCGGAGTTTCCCTGGAATTAAAATACAAAAAACTAACCTACGAGGGAACCATTAAAAACATTCAACAATTTGGTGAGAGTGCCTTCCTGATGCCCATGCCCGAGTGGTACCTATGGTCCAGGCTTACCCTACACAGCTTTTTCTTTAAAGATAATCTGGAAATACAAGCAGGAGTACAGGTTCATTGGAAATCAGATTTTTACGCAATGGCTTATGATCCTGCCATCCAGCAGTTTTATGTGCAAAATGAATTTTTAGTGAAAAATTACTGGCTTACGGGTGTCTTTATGAATGCAAAAGTTAAAAGAGGGCTTATTTTCATCAGATTTAATAATCTAAGGCAACTTTTAAATCCCACAGGTTATATAAGTACGCCTTACTATCGTGGAGAAGGACCATTATTTGATTTTGGATTTAAATTACCATTTTATGATTAGCGAAGAAGATAAGTTAGTACTCGGATTACAATTACCCACTGACCCACGTTGGGCCGGATTGGCCGAAGAAAGTCTTGAAGAAATACTCATAGACCACGCTTATTGCGAACAAAAGGCCGCTAGTTCATGTATTTCACTTATAATTACATATCCAGAACATACTGATATTGTTGAAACGCTTACTCCAATTGTAAAAGAAGAATGGTCGCACTTTGAAAAGGTACTTTCTGAATTGAGAAAAAGAAACATGCCCTTGGGGCGCCCCAGAAAAGATGAGTATGTATACCAACTCAATACTTCAGTATTTAAAAAAGGTGGAAGCAGACAAGATCAGTTAATTGAAAGATTACTTATGAATGCTCTCATTGAAGCTCGCAGTTGAAAGATTCCGACAACTGCATAAAAACTTTACAGAGCCCTCGTTAAAACGATTCTATTATAAACTAATGGTATCAGAGGCAGGGCATTATAAAACATTCATAGAATTGGCCGAAAAGCATAAAGATCCTGAATCTGTAAGAAAAAGATGGAAAGAAATATTAAAGGCTGAAGCCGAAATTATGAAATCCATGCCCACCCGTGGCGATCGAATCCATTAAATTCACGTACAGGCACCCTTGCGGTTGTCTATGACTGCCCGCTGACAGCGCGTGGCAGACCTTTCATACTATTTGTATCTTGATCTGGTCCGGATGTCCGTCCGGCCCCGGTTCCTGTTAGTCATTTAAACCCGCTTGCATAATCCGGATTTAATTAGGCCATGCTGAAAAAGAAAAATGGAAGATTTCCCAAAACGCCTACGTTATTTCACTCTCACTTCAATAACATACTCTTTAATATCGTTTACAAAATCTTCTGATAATTGATTGGCTGCAAATGGATTTTTCGGAAGAAATATCTCGAAAAATATAAACTCATTGATCATATCTTTTTCAATAGCTAAGTTCAATGCTTTAAACTCCTCGTGTTTTTTAAGTTTCTTTTTATTGAATCCCACAACAAGACTTGCAAAAGCTTCCCGCTCTTCCAAAGAAGACATCGTGCCCTCCTCTATCCCCATACTTTCCCTATAGCCCGGCTCGTACATCCAAAGCGCTTTAACCAAACCATACCCCAACCAATCTGCATCAAACTTCACAGATACTTTCATGTCTTCTTCACTTTCTATTTTTATCTGGGGATTAAAAACCCAAT
>JAOUKG010000652.1 GCA_029882725.1 Cyclobacteriaceae bacterium | reverse complement strand
CACTTCTTCTGTAGTTAATTCCTGATGAGTGAAATATTGACGTAAATAGGAGGAGAATCCTTCATCAATTCCGGCAATGTCTCCTTTTCCGGCAGGGCCTTCTTGCCCGGTCAGAGCCAAACCACCATATAGTTTAGCTATTAGTTGCTTATACGCCCCTGTATCCTGGTACAAATTAACTGTGGTATTTTTGTTAGGATCTATGGGAATAACATCCAAATCATTAACACATGCTGTGCTAAACAGGATTGTTGTAATAAATAAAAGAGATATCTTTTTCATAATTAATTTCTTTTCCATTAAAATCTAGCGTTGAGTGCCAAAATAAAGTTTCTGGGACGTGGGTAAATATTATTGTCTATTCCACTGAAAACTTCAGGGTCAAGACCGTCATACTTTGTGATTACAAAAGCATTTTGAACTGTAAATCGCAAGGCCATGTCTTTGTTTATCAGATTTTTCAGATTATAACCCATTGACATATTGTCCATACGGAAGAAACTCGCGTCTGATAGATAAAAACTACTGTAATATTGAGGGCCTTCAAAATTTGAGTTCTGAACTGATTTTGTCATGTTTCCCAAATATCCTTGAGAATTGTAAATTCCCTGATAAGTATATCCGGAGGCAATGTTATTGTACATATAATTGCCAACATTCAATCGTGCGTTGAATGAAAAGTCAAAATCCTTGTATTGAAGACGTGAGGAGAAACCCATATATGCCGTGGGTGCCGGATTATGGTGGATTATTCTGTCCTCGTCATTTATCAGACCATCACTGTTTTGATCTACATAAAGACCTTCAACAGGATTGCCTGCATCATCATACACCTGCTCATACACAAAATAGGAATAGGATGGATGCCCTACAGAGTGAATTTGGATCGTACTTCCTACGCCACCACTAATACCACCGGTAAATACTCCCAAATAATCGGGGTCATCTACTTTAGTAAGTTTTGTGATTTTATTGTTGTTAAAGGTGATATTATAACCCAAATCAAGTTTTAAATCGCTGTTATCAATAGCATGGGCATTGATCATCAGCTCAACTCCTTTATTTTCGAGACTTCCCACATTTGTAGTCAGATAATTGGAAAAATTGGTTCCGATTGGAACGGGAATGTTGTTTAGAAGATTGTCTGTTCTTCTGTAATATGCATCAACTGAGGCTGTAATTTTATCGTCTAAAAATCCCATATCGAGTCCGGCGTTTATGGTAGTGGTTTCCTCCCATTGCAAAGAAGCATCGTAAGCCTGATAGCGAATGAGGGTTACATACTCATTTCCAAATTGATATCGGGCAGTGGGATAACTATAATCTACTGTGGCAAGCGCGGGGTAATCGTCACCAATATCCTGTTGGCCTGTAACACCCCAACCCATTCTTAATTTTAGTTCAGAGAAAATTTCCTGTCCTTGAAGAAAACTTTCCTGATCCAATTTCCAGGCAAAGGCAGCGGAAGGGAAAAGGCCCCAACGATTTTCTTCTGCAAATTTGGAAGAACCATCATTTCTTAAAGTAAAGGTCAAGAGATATTTGTCCATTAAACTTAAATTGGCTCTTCCAAAAAAGGATACCAGATAGTTTTCTGTGGCAAATACATATTCCTTATTTGCCTGATTGTTTATGTTTATACTTGAACTTTCTCTTTTAAAATGCTGCCAACTGTATCCTCCTATAACATTGAGATTTCCTTGTATTCCCGAAAGATCTTTTTGATAATTTAAATAGGATTCAAAGATGTCGTTGGATTTTGTTTGATCATATATTGATACATTTCCTGAGCCTTCATCTTTTAACCAGGTATAAGAAGCTGCGGGGTCTACCAAATGAACTCCATTTGAGGATGACCTATCTGTGCCTAAATTGATTTTTGCTGATAGACCTTCTACAAAAGGGAGTTTGTATTCCAGCTCCATATTACTTACCACTCTTTTTACTGTTGCAGTATTATTTTCCAATTCAATCATCGCTAAAGGATTGGAAGGAGCAATGGTAATAGGAACATCAGGGTCATTGAGTTGTTTCCAATAATAGTAACCTCCCCAGTTGTCTGTATCTCCATATACAGGCTGGGTAGGGTCGAACGCAATTGCAGAGCCTATAGCACCTTCATTGGCAAATCTATTATCAGATTGAGTTCCTTTAAAATTTATTTTTGCAATAAGGTCACCATTAAAGAAGGAAGGATCAAAACTTAGCGCTGTTGAATACCTTTCCATTTTAGAGGTTTTCAGAATACCGTTTTGGTTGGTGTAACCTAAAGAAGCTCTGTAGGGAATTGCTCCGGCAGAACCTGCAATTCCCAGGTTGTGATCGGTACTAATTGCATTTTTGAAAATTAATGACTGCCAATCAGTGTCGGCGGTACCTAATAAATCCTTTGCTACCAAAGGAGTGTTGTTTCCCGCATCGGCAGTACGCGTAGTAACTAAGTTTCTGAATTCATCACCTGACAATACATCAATTTTTTTAACGATTTGGGAGTTCGAAACATTAGCTGTATAGGTCAATACAGGTTTTCCTACTGTACCTCTTTTTGTAGTGACAATAATTACCCCGTTGGAGGCCCTGCTGCCGTAGATAGCTGTTGCTGAAGCGTCTTTCAATACAGTAAAAGATTCAATATCATTGGGGTTGATAGCGGCAAGAGGATTGCTCATACCATCAATTCCGTTATTATCAATAGGAACACCATC
>JAOUKG010000650.1 GCA_029882725.1 Cyclobacteriaceae bacterium | reverse complement strand
CAAATACAGGAAAAAAAATAAGCCAGGAAGATTCAATTACCATTTTTCCAGCCAATTTATTTGTTACCGGAAAAGACATGCTTTCAAAAGTTATTTCTGAAATTCAGGATGATTTGGTCTCACAAATTCAGATGTTCGAATCAGAAAAAAGGCCTCTTGAAGCCAAAAGAATAAAAGAAAGGACAGAGTTTGATTTGGAAATGATGCGGGAATTGGGATACTGTAGTGGGGTTGAAAATTACAGTAGGTATTTTGACCGGAGAAATCCTGGAGCCAGGCCATTTTGCTTATTGGACTATTTTCCTGATGATTTCATGATGTTTATCGATGAAAGCCATGTTACCTTGCCACAAGTACGAGCAATGTGGGGGGGAGATCGTTCAAGAAAAAGCAATCTCGTTGAGTATGGTTTTAGGTTACCCTCAGCTCTTGATAACAGACCCTTAACTTTCACTGAATTTGAGTCTTTATTGAACCAAGTTGTTTATGTTAGTGCAACCCCTGCCGATTATGAATTGGAGCAATCAGAAGGTGTAATTATTGAACAAATAATACGACCTACAGGATTACTGGACCCTGAAATTGAAGTGCGCCCAACCCTACATCAAATAGATGACCTTCTTGATGAGATTGATGAGAGGGTTAAAAAGGAAGAACGGGTATTAATAACTACCTTAACAAAAAGAATGGCTGAGGAAATGACCAAATACCTGGAAAATGCAGGTATAAAATGTCGTTATATACACTCTGAAGTAGCTACATTAGACCGTGTGGAAATACTCAGGGAGTTAAGGCTCGGCATTTTTGATGTGCTTGTAGGAGTTAATCTGCTACGGGAAGGACTCGATTTACCAGAGGTATCATTGGTAGCAATACTTGACGCAGACAAAGAAGGCTTTTTAAGAAGCCACAGGAGTTTGATACAAACAATTGGCAGAGCTGCAAGAAATGTAGATGGGAGAGTAATTATGTATGCAGACAAGGTTACAAACAGTATGAGATTGGCTATTGATGAAACCAACAGGAGAAGAATGGTACAGCAGGAGTACAATATTAAAAATGGAATAACCCCAAAAACTATATTAAAAAACACAGATGAAATATTGGGGCAAACTAAAGTAGCCGATTCTAAAAAAGGAAAAGAAAAGAAATACTATGTTGAAAATGAAAACCCTTCAATTGCTGCAGATCCACTTATTAATATCATGTCTGTAAAGGACTTGGAAAATTTACGAGATGAAACAAGAAAATCGATGGAAAATGCTGCTCGTGACCTCGAATTTTTGGAAGCGGCAAGATTGAGGGATGAACTTATAGAAATTGAAAAACTAATCAAGGAAAAAAAATGAAAAGCAATTTATCCAATCTATCCATGCTGTCCATTTTGTTATTTTTATTTGTAACAGCATGTAATTCAAATAAAGAGTCATCATTAAACCTTGTAGCTGAACACCAAAAAGTTGTAGTGGCCTATGTTCATAATTCATTTCCTGATTGGGGAGAAAATTATGAACGACTCTCCCCCATCACCCACATTAACTTTGCCTTTGCTAATGTAAACAACGGTACTGTGAGTGGAGATTATGAAGAGACTAAAGAAAAATTAGCAGCCTTAGTAGAGTTAAAAAAGATAAAACCCGATTTGGCTATAATTATCTCTTTGGGCGGCTGGGGCTGGTCCGGAGGGTTTTCAGATGCTTCATTCAGTGAAAATTCCCGTACTATATTCACTAATTCTGCAGTTGATTTTCTGATTGAACATCAACTTGATGGTATTGATATTGATTGGGAATACCCCGGTCAAACAGGAAATAACAATACTTACAGACCTGAAGACAAACAAAACTTCACAAAAGTGTTAGCAATGTTAAAAGTAAAATTGGATAGCCTTTCAGATATAACCAAACAAAAATATTGGCTTACAATTGCCACAGGAGCAAACGAAAACTGGATCAATAATACGGAAATGGATAAGGTGGGAAAAATAGTGGACTTAGTAAATCTAATGACTTACGACTTCAAAGGCGAGTGGTCTGAAAATACAGGACATCATTCAAATTTATTTGATTACACTACCGATAGTATTCCATCCAATATAAGTTCAGATCAGGCGGTACAAAAATTTATAAATGCAGGGGTTCCGGCTAACAAATTAACACTGGGTGTTCCCTTTTATGCCAGATTTTGGAAGGGTGTTGAAAATAGCAACAAGATTTTTGAATCGAATTATAATGGTAAAGCAGGAGCATACTCATGGTTAAAACTTGATTCAATGAGTAAAGCAAATACTTCATATCACTATTATTGGGATTCAACAGCGCATGCTCCCTATTTTTGGTCTGAGGATAGTTTGGAATTGATTAGTTTTGAAAACGAAACCTCTCTTTACGACAAAACAAAGTATATACATAATAAGAATTTGGCAGGTATTATGTTCTGGCAATACACTCAGGACAACGGAAGACTTATTTCTGCAATAAATGAGGGGTTAAAAAAGAAATAAATTAATGAATTTTAAGTTAGTTACTGAAAATAAAGCAAACGATCAGGTAAGAGTTCTGCTTAATAATACAGTATTAGGGAATGAGGGGGGCATGAGATATAAACATGTAAACACCCTGGAAAAAATTAACCATCTGGTAAACCCCTATTTCATATCATTATTTAAAGGAGATCGACTATTAGGTACAATTAACCTTACTCAAAGG
>JAOUKG010000649.1 GCA_029882725.1 Cyclobacteriaceae bacterium | reverse complement strand
TCTGTCTTTGTTTTTGATAACATTGATCACCACCACGCTTGCGGGGGCTCAATGGAGGTATGGGAGATTAAGTTTGACAATGGCAGAAACTTTGGAAGGGTTGAAGTTCAGTGTTCCTTTTCTTCTAATATTCACTTTTCATGAATTTGGGCATTATTTTACTGCTGTAAAAAACAATGTAAAAACATCTTTGCCCTATTTCATACCACTTCCTCCTGTGTTCTTTTCGATAGGTACTCTGGGAGCCGTTATCAGGCTTAAAGAAAGGGTGAAATCGAATAGACAAAACTTTGATATAGGTATCGCCGGGCCTCTGGCCGGATTTGTAATTGCCATGATGGTACTTTTTTATGGTTATAGCCATTTGCCTGAACCGGATGATTATGTATTGGAAATACATCCTGAATACAAATACTTTGGTGAGAACTTTGCCGATTACGTATACGACCCCGATACGGTAGTGAATAAAAAGATGTTGGAACCCTACTTAACGGCAGAAGAACTGGAAAATTTACCCGATACTACTATTTTTTCTCCGGATTATGGTCCGTTTATGAAGATACAGAAAAGTCTGATGATTTCATTTTTTGAAAACTACATTGTTTCGGAGGAGGATAAATACAAAATCCCGAACGTTTACGAGTATGCGCATTATCCGTTTTTATTCGCTGGTTTTCTGGCTTTGTTTTTTACTGCACTAAATTTATTGCCTATAGGTCAACTTGATGGAGGACATGTTATTTATGGCTTATTTGGCCGAAAGTGGCATACCTATATTGCAATGACCATTTATTTTGGATTTCTGTTTTATGCGGGGTTGGGATTAATAAGTGTTAGACTGCCTATTGATGATCTGATTTTTTATATTCCATTGTATATATGGTTTTTGAGTGCTTGTTTAAGAAGTGTCTTTTTGTCTAAACGTGACCGCTGGATGTATGCAGTGATTATTTTTACAGTACAGTTTTTACTTAACTGGTTGTTTCCTGAAATAGAAGGCTTCCCCGGCTGGCTACTACTCGCGTTTATGTTGGGCCGTTTTATAGGAGTAAAACATCCACCATCGGAAATTGAGGTAAAATTGGATACAAACAGGGTTATTTTGGGCTGGATAAGTTTATTGATTCTCATTACCTGTTTCGTGCCTGCTCCTTTGGGAATTTAGAACTAAATATTCTCCCAAATCTGCCTCGCCGTACTGTAATGAGTAATATTATCCGGATAATGTACATCTACCTCATTCAAATGTTGGCCAGATAAAATAATCCGTTGGTCCGGGAAGTTCTCAGCCAGCTCATCAATCCAATTTTGGGTTTGTTCGGGTGAAATTTTAGTGATAAGTGCGGAAACCAAAATATCTGCTTTGTGAAATTCTACTACCCGGGCAACATCCTCCATCGGTGTAGCCTGACCCAGAAAAATGGTTTTTAACCCCGCTTTTTTAAATAAATAATAATAAAAAAGAAGCCCTATATCATGATACTCCCCTTCCTTTAAAAACAATACCACCTTTTTGGATTCCCCGGAAGGTGACGGAAGGGCATCAATATTGACCATCAATTTTTGACGAATCATGTTGCTGATAAAATGCTCATGTGCAGGATGAATCTTTTCAATAAGCCACAGAATTCCAATTTTTTCGCAAAAAGGAAAGACGATATCCATAACCGCTTTTTCAAAACCAAACCATTGGGTTAAATCATCTATTTGCTGTGAGAATGACTGCTCGTCCATTTCAATCATGGACACCACTAGCTGGTCAATAAACAATGACATTTCAGAGGTTTTACCCGAAAGGGTTCTGACCATTTTATTGAGCTCTGAAAGGTGTAAATGAGCTATTTTGCTGATTTTATGTCCATTTTCATTGAGTATGGATATCAAAAGTATCTTCTTTAAATCGGCATCGCTGTATTTTCGAATGTTGGTATCTGTTCTGTCGGGCTCAATTACATTGTACCTTTTCTCCCAAATCCTGATGGTATGGGCTTTAATACCTGTAAGTTTTTCAAGGTCTTTAATTGAATAGTAGGAGGTGTTTTTTACAGAATGACTTGATTGCATTTTAATTCTCTGTTTCCTCATTTAAAAAATGTTGTCTTGATCAGACTCAACAACAAATCTATAGGAAAAATGTTTATTGAGATAAAAATGCAGAAGAAAGATCAGGTTACAGAATCAGGAAAGAAGACTATTGTTTCTGATTTGCCGAATTTCCCACTCTGTATATGTGTTCTTTCCTAATTTTCAACAATTATTACTTTTACAAAAAATAAAATACCCAATTCCACAGAAGGAAAATCCGGATTCAAACAATTAATGTCCTATCAAATATCCACTCTTCTTTTACTTTGCACATGTCGTACAAAAGCTTCAGCATGTTTGTAACCACTTTCCAGCCCACGAAACTTACTCATTTCCTGATGATAAGGATAAAAGTCATCTGGTATTTGGCTGACATGCGCCCGGCAAGCCTTTTCTTTGATAGGTTCAGTTTCAGAAATGTCCACAAAATGGGTAGGGTGGAAATGCTGTGTTTGCGCCCCACTAAGTACCTCGAAATAAAAAAGCTCAAACTCCTTTCCCAGACCTAACCAGGCGTCATAAACAAGTAGGGAAATGGCTCGGTGGTCGCGATGAGTGTCGACGGGCCAATGAGTAAAAACCAAGTCGGGCTTTTCCTTTTCCAATATATCCTTAATTTTTGCATAC
>JAOUKG010000648.1 GCA_029882725.1 Cyclobacteriaceae bacterium | reverse complement strand
ATGGCTCACACAGGTTAAGTTTAAGTGTGAAAATTCCGTGTTTAGTCTTTGTAGAAAACAGTACCCCAATCAACTGCGGCCCACAGAAGTGGAAACGATGAAAAAATTGTTGACTGACCCTGAATTAAGCCACTGGCCAATAATCTCTTTGTGTTACCATGCTGTGCGCAAAGGACTACTTTCTGCGTCCCCTCAGACCTGGTATAAATACAACAAGCTCCTTGGAATCCGAAAACAAGCTTTCCGAAGAAGAAACCCCTACAAAAAGGGACTGAAAGCTACTTACCCCAACCAATACTGGCACGCCGACATTACCATCTTCAAAACCCTGGACAATGTGAAGCATTACATCTACCTGGTGGTTAATAATTATTCCCGGAAAATCCTGAGCTGGGACATGGCCGACAGGGTAAGCGGAGAAATTAGGATGCAAACTTTGAAGGAAGCCTGGGAGAACACACAACCTGAACAAACCGTGGAATTGATAGTTGATAGTGGATCGGAAAATAATAACCATACCATTGATCGCTTTATTAGTTCTACCGAGGTGGACATGAAGAAAAGTGTGGCGTTAAAAGACATACTTTTCTCCAACAGCATGGTGGAGGCCGCTAATAAATTATTGAAGTACCGGTACCTTTTTCCTGGAAACATTGAGGATGGCACACAACTTAAAATCGCCCTCGAAAAGTCAATAAATGATTTCAACGAGATAAGACCACATGGAAAATTAGGATGACTTACTCCCAATGAGGCCCTACACTGGTCAAAATCTACCCATTGCCTTCGACCCACAGGCTCTGAGAGACAGAATTGACCAAAATCAAAACAATACAGGGTGTACCAGGTGTGAAACCGAGTAAAAGTCAAAGACAAGTACCAATGAAATCCCATAAGTAACAAGTGAATAGTTGAACCTAATACCACAGAACATAAAAAGTACCTATACACGCTGTATTGGCTATTTTTACCTAACAAGAGACACTTTTTTATAGAATTATCGTGGGATTAGCAGGGACTAGCAGTGCACATAGAATTTTTGCTGTTGTGAGAGATAATAGAAAATATGATAAATTTTATCAACTATCACTTGCTTAAACCATAACAATCGGATGATGCTTTTATAGCCTGACTGCCATCAGAGCAGGCAGGCCAAAAGAAAAATACAGTCGATTATGTGATTGCGGTTCTCCTTCTTTCAATTTGGGTCAGATTGCTCGGGATGAGCATAATCAAAATGTATAACTTTAAGATTGTCATTTAAAAATTCTAACCTTAACCAAGCACTTTCTACATCATTTAGTTTTACATGTATTGTCTTTTTATTGTCTATTTTCTTTAGGTAATCAAAAGACTCGGGAAAAAGCAATACCATGGGGTGTAATTTTGTTTTATTTGAGAAGTTAGCGTATGAATTTTTGATAACCAATGAATCATCTTCAAACATTGCCTTTGAAAAAATAACAGAATCTTTCTTAACTCGGAAGGACACTTCAGACTCATGCATAAAATAATAAAGTGTTGTTATAGTATCTGAGGAAAAGTAAAAGGAACTTTCTTTATTTGGCATCCCCCATTTTATTATTAATGAATCTCGTGTCGTTATTAGGCTAATACCATTTAATTTAAAATCGTATAAACCAATTTCAGTGTACTTTTCAATTTGTTGCTGCTTATCACTATCATTACTACTTTCGATAGAATTGCCACAGGATGACATAATTCCTATAGCTAATACAATTAGTAGCACTGCTTTATTTATAAAAAAAGTCATAGGCTTGTTCTGAATAATTAGATGGAATTTGGATATACATCAAATATTGTCCAAAGTTTTTATCTGGTCGGTTGAACTCAAAATTGATATACTGGTCATTGTGTACTGGATTGGGATGTGGACTAACATCAATTATAGAATGTTTAGATAATGTTGCCTCTATCAATACAGGAACCCGAATATTGTCTAAAGTCGCATTACCTGAAAATCTAAATCCAGTATTTCCTCCTAAATCTGCTGTATTATAAGTAAACAGTTTGCCAAGCGGAACTTGATTTATTCCATTTTTATTAGCGTACTCAATAGCAAATAATACATGGTCAATAGCTCTTTGTTGGGTTTTCTTACTCCAATAATCAAACGCAAACCAACCACCTTCATTTTGTCGCAAATTATATTGTAAAAACGGTGCCATAACTATTGAACCTTCTTTTATACTTGACAAACTAAAAGAACCTTCTACTCCAGAGTACCCACTATTTCCAAAATAACTTAGTGCATCTTCATAGGAAACGCTAAACTGTTCCATAAAAGTTTGAATATTATCTCCTGCCTCAGCTACGTAATATGTATTTCCGTTTTTATCTACCTTGGGTATCCAATCATCTGTCCCTCCATCAGGATCCACCCTGCTCACCGGGTTATTACCCATAGAAAGGAACGGACTAAAGTACTGCCTCACCGGATCCACACTCAGCCACCTTCCCACCACCGCATCATAATTTCTCAGCTCAAACGCATTCCACCCCGTCTCATCGTCTTCTTCACTGAACTGTCCCTGATAGCCAAACCTGTAGTCCTCTGTATTGTTCAGCTTGTACTGGCGCAAGACCGAGCCGAAGGGGTAGTAGTCCGTCATCTCACTCACTACATTATGTTCCTCCGATGCCTCGGAGCTCTACGGTGAGGTCATTCCCGATATTGCTAACGCATCGGGACA
>JAOUKG010000647.1 GCA_029882725.1 Cyclobacteriaceae bacterium | reverse complement strand
TACCGATGCGTATTTTGCGCCCAACAATGATCTGTACCTGTTAAATAACCAAGGATCTTCCCTTTGGCTTTATAAAAACAATTCGGCCAAAGAAGTAATCAAACCCACTGAAAAATTAAATGTAATTACAGTGAGTAAGGATGGAAAGGATTTGTATGGAGGATCAGCTGCAGGTAAAGTCATTCTTTACGATTTAAACAATAACTACAATTCAAAAATAATTTTCCAAAAGGATCAAACCAGCATTACAGCCATCAACACAAACAATAAAAACGACCTAGTTTTTGGTGATAATTTAGGTTTAACACATTTCAGAATCAACGGAAAATTTTCAGTTAAACCTTCCCATACAGCCCCCATTACAGAAGTCGATTTTAGTGAAGACGGAAGATTTATGGCTACGGCAAGCCGGGATAGAACCATCCGTTTGTGGAACATGTCACAACTTAATCAAGTACCTGTGGAATTGAGGGATCATGACGCGCAGGTAACAAGTATAGCCTTTACACCAGACAACAACCAACTCATGGCGGGTATGTACAATGCATCCATTAAAAATTGGCCTACCCGTATTGATGAAATGTCATCTTTAATGTGCGGAAACAACCACATCATAAGAAATATGAGTGAGGACGAATGGATACAATACGTCGGTGAATTAACAAAAATACCCTATGAAGTTACTTGTCAGGGTTTAACCGTATTAAGCAATCAGGAGGAAACCAATGAGCAATAAATCTATATTCAACTATCTATTATTAGGGATGAGCCTGCTTTTCACTAAAGCATCCCTCTACGCCCAGGACACTAACAATGAACCGGTTTCCCAGTGTACCGAACAATTGGTAAAGGCCCAGCTATTATTTGACGAGGGAAGAATACATGAAGTGCCCGGCGCTTTGGATCTAAAATCCTCTTGTTTCCATAAAAAAGGGGTTGATGTGCTTTCAATTGAACAAAAGTCAACAGCCTATAGATTACTTGTACTCACCTACCTACAGCTTAATAATAAAGAAATGGCCGACGGTATGATGTTTGAACTTCTCGAAGTTAACCCTGAGTACAAACTCGATAAAGCCATTGACCCTGTGGAATTTGAAAACCTCTACAGAACCTACAGAACAAAGCCCATTATCAAGGTAGCATTAAAAGGAGGAACTAATGCAACTACATTTAATTATACTGCCAGAATAAATGTTTTTGACGAAGCTCGTGATATCGACTACACTTTGGGCTCACAGTTTGGAATTTCAGGTGAATTCGATATTTCAAACCTAAGGAAGAAAAACACTACAGATAAAGACTTACTTCTTTTTAATCCGGAAATCTTTTACAGCACAAAAAAGATAACCCATTTCTACAAAGACCACTCTTTCATAAGTAATCGCATCACAGAATACTCGTATGGAAGTCTGGATGTAAGGCTAATGGTTAATTACCTCATCGAGAAATTTAGTGGCGAGCGCTTCCAGTTTCACCTGTCGTTGGGGGTTTCAGGGGATTTAATTGTGAATTATACAGGGCAGGGTATCGATGGAACACCTACTGCTCCCGGAGGAAATCTTGAAAAATCATTCCTAATCACTTTAGAAAACTACAAAAAATATCAAGTAGGGGTAATTGCAGGTACCAGTTTAAGAATAAAGGTAGGAAGGCCATGGTTGATCATGGATCTGAGATACAATTATTATGTTACAGATCCGCTTATTCTTGATCAAACTTATTCCATTTCCTCTGATATAACAGGATCAGCCGATTTTGTTCTCAACCCTGGTTTTATGCAATATTTGAATGCCAATATAGGAGTTTCTGTTCCTATATTCAATCACGAAAAACTAAAAGAATTTACCACAAATGAATAAACTCTACTCTATATATATTCTTTGTTCAATTTTTATATTGCAGAGTTGCACAAAGGAAGATGCCCTCCCCTATGCCGATGTAAATACTTTCATTAAATTTAAGGGAGACCCACTATACGATCTTACAGCAGTGGATGCAAAACTTGCGCCTAATGGTGGAGTTCTGCTACTTGCAAATGCCACCGATGCCAATACGTTGGAAGTACACCCTAAACTTATAAAAGTAGATAATAATGGCGTGACCGAATGGGAAAAAACACTAGAAGCGTTGAATCATATTTCCTATTCATTACAAATAATTGATGAAAGTAATTTTATTGTTGTTGGTGAAGATAAAAGTACAGCAACTCCTTCCATAAGTGTTTTAAAAGTGGATAAATCAGGAGGGTTTACACAATATATAAAAACTACATCAGGCGTACCTTCCCGGGCTAAAGCTGTTTCTGTTGATATCCAAAATAATTTTATCATTGTTGCCGGTGAAACAACAAATACCAGCAATACCATTCTACCCGTTTTATTTCACTTGGACTTCAACCTTGCAGAGTTATCATTTATTACCCTTTCCGGAGAAAAAAGCTACATTACCAACCAACTTCATAGTGTTGATGAGTCAGGTATTCTCTATGCCTACATTTCTGGAAAAAATCCAATTTCTTTAAAATCAGAATTGATCAAGGTGAAATTAGGTGATGCCGTTGCGGGAAGCCCTACTTATCCTCAAACCGATAATTCTTTCAGCATATCGGGTTTTTCTCCTGCTGCCAAGCCCTATTTTGGACTTATTGGCAACAATGGAAATATTTTAACCTTTGGTTTTGTGAATGCTGAGCAGCCCTCTTCTTTAGAAACA
>JAOUKG010000646.1 GCA_029882725.1 Cyclobacteriaceae bacterium | reverse complement strand
CACCGAATCGAGCTCTAGCCTTTGATACTTCCTTATCTATTTTGGCTTCAATTTTTGCAAGTTGATCTTCGATTAGGGTATCGGCCCTGTATCTTTTTTTACTGTCTTTATTGTCGATGAGCGGATCGTTGAAAGCATCTACATGGCCAGAGGCTTTCCATGTGGTAGGATGCATAAAAATGGCCGAATCGATCCCCACAATGTTTTCATTCAACCGAACCATTGATTTCCACCAATATTCTTTAATGTTGTTTTTCAGCAGCGATCCATTTTGACCGTAGTCGTAAGCGGCACTTAGTCCGTCGTATATTTCACTTGATTGAAAAATAAAGCCATACTCTTTAGCATGCCCTACAATATTTTTTAACGTATTATCATCTTGATTTGCCATGGCTGCAAAGATAGAGTGTAATATTTAAATGAGAAAAGGACGAGGAGGATTTGTGATGAGCGTAAAACAAAAGGCTTTTGACTTTTTGGTTTTTTCTCTTCGTACAAACACTGATTAACATCAAACAGTTTGGATTAAATTACTATGAAATAGTGCCAAATGTAGCTGGATTAATTTTGTGCCCAATTGTAGGTTATATGAAAAAAATGTGGCTGGTAGAAGCCTTATTTACTCTGTTTACAACTACTGTGCTTATTAAGATAATTCTATATTGATAATGCACCCAACTCTCAATTAAATAATGGTTTGTTGGATATAGAATATGAACACAAAATTTCCACACTCATAATCCTGAAAATAAATTCATTTAAACGTTTAATACGAGGCTGATTAGGGGTATTTATTGTAAATTACAACGGGGAGGGGAAAATGCTATATCCCTAAAAAATAACCTTCATAACTCAAAATTTCCACACTCATAATCCTGAAAATAAACGTTTATTTTTTCACCCACGGTATGTAATAATATTTAGTATTTTATGTTCATTAATTTAATTCCCTAACTTTCCATTCAATCATTCTGAATAAATCCCCTATTTTTATACCATGTTTCAAACTAATCATTATATGTCACGCTATATATCCCGCTTCATTTTACTACTCTCTGTAATTTTACTTTATAGTTGTGAAAATCTCACCAAAGACTCAACTCAACAAGTCCATTCACCTGAAGTTCCCCCTAACATCGTTATCCTTTTTGCCGACGACATGGGGTATGGAGATACCGGTGCTTTCGGGCACCCAACCATTCAAACCCCAAACTTGGACCGAATGGCCTATGAAGGACAAAAATGGACCAGTTTTTATGTAGCCGCCAGTGTTTGTACCCCAAGCCGTGCCGGACTTCTAACAGGAAGACTGCCTATTAGAAGTGGCATGTGTAGTTCGAGAAGAAGGGTTCTATTTCCAGATTCTGAGGGTGGTTTGCCTGCTTCTGAAATCACCATAGCTGAAATGCTGAAAGAACAAAACTACAAAACTGCAGCTATTGGAAAATGGCATTTAGGGCACTTGAAAGAGTATTTGCCACCTAATCATGGTTTCGATTATTATTTTGGAATCCCCTATAGCAATGATATGGACAGGGTTTCAAATCCGGATATTACTTACAGGGAAGGTCTGCTAAACCCAAAAACCGACTATTTCAATGTTCCTATCATTAAAAACCTGGAAGAAATTGAACGTCCTGCGGATCAAACAACTATTACGAAAAGATATACCGACGAAACCATTCAATTTATTGAAGAAAATAAGGGAAACCCATTTTTTGTTTATCTGGCCTACAGCCTACCTCATGTGCCTTTATTCCGTTCGAAAGAGTTTGAAGGGCATAGCAAAAGGGGTATTTATGGAGATGTAATCGAGGAAATTGATTGGAGTGTGGGGGAAATAATGAGTGCTTTGGAAAAAAATGGTTTGGCTGAAAATACACTTGTTGTCTTCACTTCCGATAACGGCCCCTGGTTGACTTTCGAAACCCATGCAGGTTCGGCAGGATTGTTAAGGGATGGAAAAGGATCCACCTATGAAGGAGGAATGCGTGAACCCACTATGTTTTACTGGAAAGGAAAATTAAAAAACGGTGTTGTGGATGGTATGGGAAGCACGCTCGATCTCCTACCCACCATTGCCAGTCTTACAGGAAGTAAACTTCCTTCCGACAGAATTTTAGATGGAGTTGATCTTTCGGAAACACTGTTGAAAGGAACGGAAAGCCCACGAAAATCAATGATTTATTACTGGGGCGATGAGCTATATGCCTATCGTTCGGGCAAATACAAAGCCCATTTTATTACACATGAACGCGTGTACAGGGATGGGAAAAAAGAGTTTCGCGAGGTACCTGCCTTGTATGATCTGGAAACAGATCCCGGGGAACACTTTGATATTGGAGAACAAAACGCGGACATCATCACTAAGATTAGGGAAGAAGTTGAAAAACATAAACAAACAATTGACTCCGTGGAGAATCAGCTTGTAAAGAGAAGTGAAGATTAAACCCGGTTTATCAATGTCGTTTAGTTAAGGCTATTGTAACCTTTAAACGACCCCCGTAGGGAGGTCGCCCAATAATAGCGCCGGGTTGAACGAAAAGGATAAGGATCCTTTTCGTTCAACCCGGTGGGAAATGTAGCGAAACATAAATCGACCCTGTAGGGGTCGCCTAGAAGAAACACAGATTTCAAATTGAACACAGATAATTTGACTGCATTTGGCGAAGCTGGGCGACCCCTACAGGGTCGATTACTATGGTGTTTATTTTAC
>JAOUKG010000645.1 GCA_029882725.1 Cyclobacteriaceae bacterium | reverse complement strand
CCAATCATTTTGGAAATGGTAATCCCCACTACATCACCACTTTCGTCAATTTTAATTTTAAACTCCAATACACCTGTTGCTTCAGGCTTATTGTCGGGCAGTCTAAAATCAGTGCCCCAACCTGTAAAATTATGTGAAAAACCTCCCCCACCGGCCCCCGGGCCTCCGTAGGTAGTCTTTGAGTTCACATCCCCTTCTTTACTTCCCTGATCGCCTGTTGTGCCTTCTTTTGTACCCTGACTTTCGGCCGTATTCGTTGCGTCTGATTTAGGACCTGTATACGCCGTTTGAACTTTTCTCTCTTCCTTTTTTACTTCTACGGGTTTTTCTTCTGTCTTTACTGGCTCTTCAACTGGCTTTTTCTCCTCTACTTTTTTTTCTACAGGTACGGGAGTTGTCTTTTGTTCAACTTTTACTGGCCCTTCTTTTTGGAGTGCTTCTGTTACAGATTCATTAATATTTTCGATTGGAGCCTCTACCGATTCTACAGGGGTACTTTCCTCTGTTTGTTCCGTATTTTCCTGTTCCTGGGGAGCAACTTCCTGTTGTTCTGTATTTTGTCTTTCAGGTTGAATATTTCCAAATCCGGAATCTGATGTACCGAAATTTATTGACATACCAATAGGCTCAGGGGGAGGGATTTGCTCATTCCATGCCATTAAAAAAGCAAACAGTAATAACAGTAACATGTGAATACCCACTGAAACCACTAGTCCAATTTTTCTGTTTTTCTTTTCTATAGCTAATTCTATTGCCATAAATGCATTTCTTTGATTAAACTACTCCGGCTCTGCCACTACCGACACTTTTGCCTCAAGTGCATTGGCTATCCCCGCCACAAACACCAAATGCTCTGTAGCTACTGTTTTATCTATATGAATAGCAACAACTCCCATGCCATCTTTTAATGCTGCCCGTAATTCAGAACGCAAATTTGCCCGGGAAACAGGCCTGTTATTTACATAGTAATTCAAATCCTTTGTAATAGTCACAGAAATTTTCTGCATTTCCACCACCGTAGATTCACTGGAAGGCAAATCAACTTTTAAACCGGAAGGTGTAACGAAATTGGAAGTCAGCATAAAGAAAATCAATAACAAGAAAATTATGTCTGTCATTGAGGACATGCTAAACATAGGTTCAACCTTAAATTTTGATCCTAAGGCCATATTATCGGGGTTCTTGTAACAAGTCTATAAAATCAATGGAAGTATACTCCATTTGGTGTATTACTTTTTGTACTCTACTTACCAAATAATTATATGCCAAATAAGCTAAAATTCCAACAAATAATCCAGCAGCGGTTGTTACCATAGCCGTATAAATACCTTCAGAAAGCAACTTAGGACTTACAGTTCCTTCTTCCTGAGCAATGGCAATAAAAGCCTGAATCATTCCTATTACTGTGCCCAAAAAACCCAACATTGGAGCTGAACCAGATATAGTTGCCATTAGGGAAAGATTCTTTTCAAGTTTAAAAATTTCAATTTTCCCTACATTCTCTATCGAAACCTCTATATTTTTAAGTGGACTACCAATACGGGCTATCCCCTTTTCGATCATTCTGGCTATGGGGGTTTGATTTTGAATACATAACATTCTTGCTCCGGTAATATCTCCCTTCTGTACCATGGACTTAATGTTTTCCATAAATAAAGTTGGAGATGCTGCTGCTTTTCGAATAGTAAGTACTCTTTCCACAAAAATATAAATAGCTCCTACACTCAATAACAAAATGGGAATCATCATAAACCCACCTTGCAACAGAAGATCCATAACGGACACAGAATTACCCTCTACTACACTTACACTATCAACAGAATTTTGAACAATTTGAAGAAATATCATATATAATTAATATTTAACAATCCAGGCACTTTCATAGGTGCCTTTTATTGAATTTGCGTGTTCCTGAGCATCCGAAGCCGTATCAAAATCGGCAATGGTTACCCTATGGAATTTTCCTCTTTCAGGGGCAACAAGAATTTTAGAACTTACACCATTTTTGCTAAGGCTTTTCGCGAAATCCATAGCGAGATCTTCATCAATATCACTGGCAACCACAACAAAATAACGTCCGGTTCTAGCCATTATTTTATCAATACTCCCAATTTTGGGTTTTTTGGCCGCTTCCTCTGCTTCTCTACGCAATCTCTCTTGCTCTTCCGCTGCAAGTCTGTCGGCTTCTTCTTTTTCAGCTTTAAGTTTCGCTGCAGCATCCCTTGCACTCACTGCTTTCGCAATTAATTCGTCGGGAAGTGTTTCATTAGGTTTTGTCTCTTTTGCTGCATTGAAGGAATTAATTGCATCATCAAAAAGTTCTTTACCTAAAGATGCATTCCCTGCTGATATAAAATTATCGTAGTTTTTTTGGTCCTGCATAGGTTTTAGCCAAAACATATAGCCCAATACCCCGCCGATAACAACAACTAAAACTATAATTGTCATAATCACTCCACCGGATGATTTCTTTGGTGCCTCACCTTCATCCATGGGTTGATCGTCATCATCCGCATAATCTATTTCAAAGTCTTCAGGAGTTGTTCCCTCTTCAACTTCAGAAACAGATTCCTGAAAGTTGAAATCTGTTGGTTCTTCAGAACTTTTTTCCTCAATTTCGTTTGTTTCCTCTGATTCTCTATCAATAGGATTATAATCTATTTCAGGCAGCCCAAAACTGTCATCATCACTTCCCCAATCATTGCTGTTATCCTGAT
>JAOUKG010000028.1 GCA_029882725.1 Cyclobacteriaceae bacterium | reverse complement strand
TGGTGAAAAAGGAGGAGATACATGGAGGGTAGGAGCTGGTGGCAATATGTCTTTTAAGGAAAGGCACTCTTTAGGGCTTAGGCTCAATTTTGTAAATAGAAAATCATACAATGGTAGGGTAGAGGGCTTCTCTGAGGTTTTGGGGTCGGTTAGTTATGGATATAATTTTTAAAATATGAAGTTTATTAATTTTATTTTTAGAATCATAGTATGGGGTTGTGCTCTTTTGGGTTCAGGTTCAATATACGCTCAGTTCCCGTTGGATATACGTTTAAATGTTTCCACACCCTATCCTGTGCATTTATCTAATTATACAGATTTCGATTCCAGGGTTTTTATAGATGTTTACAATAATTCAACAAAAACGTATGAAATTACTTTTTCTGGTTCGCTGCAGAATGATGATGGAAGCATAAGTATCCATACAGACCCCAATAACCTTTCCCAAAATTGTATTACTATTTTCCCAGGTGCCAACACCCTTTCAGGGACAGACTTACAGGGAATATTTGACCCTAATAGATTGATTTTTAGTGGTACGCAATTGAGGGGGATTCTTTCTGACGATGCTTTACCGGAAGGGTTGTATCAGTTTTGTCTTCGTGCATACGATTGTCAAAACCCACTGATGGCATTGTCTCCTGAACCGGATATTATTTCAGGTTGTTTTGAATTGCCTGTTAGTTATGAAACCCCTCCCGAAATTATTTTACCGTCTTGTTTTTCTTACATTCAGGAAGGAAACCCATTTATTTTCTTCAATTGGATCCAGAACCCACCGGCTACGGGCTATGGAGCAATATATTATAAATTCAGACTTATTGAGTTGGACCCTGCAACACGCAATCCCAACGATGCAATGAATTCTGCTACCCATCCATATCTATTGGAAAGGGATATTTATGGCAATTCTATTAATTTGGATATCAACAGCGATGTTATGTTGGAAAGTGGAAAAACCTACGCCTATCAGGTTATTTCCATCGATCCTGAGAATAAGGTGCAATTTCAGAATAATGGGGCAAGTAGTGTATGCTCCTTTCAATATGGTTTGGGGGGTGATTTTGCCTTTAATTCCGTTTATCCTAAGCCTGGTGATTATATCCCTTTTAATTTTTTCCCTTTTATTGTACAGTTTACACCCTATAGTGATAGTTATGTTAGGTACGAGGGAAGTATGGAACTTCTTCAGAATGGCAGTGTGGTTGATACAGATTCAGACGATAACAACTGGCCAGATGGACCGGTAATAAGTCAGGGTAGAGTAGGCACCTCCGATATTGATAAATATAAAGCAAGCCACTTACCTGTTTATAAAACAATACAAGAACCTCATCATACTTTTGATAAATCTGCCGATTACGCTTGGTCTTTTCGGGGAAACTTGGAATTGTCTGATGGAAATAGTTTGTCAAGTAGTTTTTCAAACCAAGAGTTTAATGTAGGAATGTCTCCATCTATTTTAGAAAGCCCCTCAAATGGAAGTACGGTAGCTCCTGGTGAAGTAGCACTTATTTGGACATCGGCCGAAAAACCTGAGAGTCTTTTCCCTCCATTTGATGTTGTTCAAGCCTCCAGACGTGGAGTATCGTTTTTTGATGGGGTTGTAAATGAAAGATGGGTACTTGAAGTGTCCAATAGTGAAGACTTTGAGTCTATTTTCTTTACTAAAGACGGCAGAATGACAGGTGATTTTATGACAACAAACCAAAGTGCATTAGAAAACAACCTGTACAAACAATTGCAAGAAACCGTCACTATCACTGATGAAGGTATTTATTATTGGAGAGTTAAATGGCTCAGCGATACTGAAAATATTGATTCTTCACCTTATAGAACCAGCCCGATTTGGAATTTTAAAATAGGTACTCCTGAAGAGCCAGTTATTGCATCAACAGAGGAGGAACCTGTGGTAGAAACTGGAGGTTGTGTGAGTGAGTGCTTGGTTCCTGAAATTACCAATATTACAGCAACGAGTATTTCTGTAGGGGAAACGGTAAAGATGGGAAAATTTGATATGAAAATTATGACTATTTCTTCTTCTTCCGGGAGTACTTATAGCGGTGATGGTGAAATAGTAATTGCTTTTCTGAATAACATCAGGATTAATGTAAGTTTTCAAAATATAAAAGTAAACTCAGATAAGAGGGTGTTTGATGGTACAGCAAATGCAGTGGAGGACATTGCCCCCCCCTCGGTAGGACAGGTGAATACTATAGTAAATGGTTTGCCTGTGGTTGTACCTGATTTTTCTGCTACAGATGCCGATATTCTTACAACTATTATTGAAACCAATGATAGATTGGCCAGTGGTTTTAATGGCACTAGATCTATTGGTATGCCTATAGGGCTTGATAAGGAAATTGATGGGGTTCGAGTGGTGGTGGGGATTATGGAAATGGAATTTGAACCCTTAAGTGCTAATCTGATGGCCATGGCTCGGGTGGATATACCGGAAGCGATTGACATGATTCCTGCTTTTGGCGCTCGTGATGTCTGTTTTACACCTACGGGATTTGGCGATGAATATGTTTTGTACCTGGCTAAAAATTTTGAATATATTGACCCAAATACGGGGTATGGCTTTGGGATTGGAGGTATAGAATCGGGCGATAGTACCAAGGCCAGTTATATTCAGTTTGATTGTAGAGGTTTTGTATGCGGAAGTGTAAAAGGCCTGGTAACTTTTCCTCGTGATGTTCTTCTACCTGAAAACCCCGACGGTACAGTTGATCCCTCCGGTCAAGTTACAGGTGTTTTTGCATTTAAAGGGTGTAGAGGTAATAATTATATGGGGAAAATTAGCTTTCCCGCCTTTCAATCTCCGGGTATGAATGGATGGGGATTTAAACCAATAAGCGCTTATCTGGATTGGTCTGATATAGAAAACCCACCAGATCTGGTCTTTCCGGAAAATTATGATGATGCTACCTTTGTAGGTACAGCCGGTTCACCTGCAGAACCAAGACTCGTAAATACCTGGAAAGGATTTTACTTAAAAGAACTTACACTGCATACACCTCCCGACTTTCACGATGATATTGCAGGCCGGGCTGAAGTGTCTATTTCCAATATGATTATTGATAGAAATGGATTGACAGTTTCTGTTGAAGCAAGAAATCTTATTGATTATTCTGATGGAAATGTTCAGGGATGGGCTTTTGCTCTTGACACCGTATCATTAAGTATTGTTCAAAATACAAATTTCAATGGAAGAATTGCAGGTAAATTAGGCACTCCCATTTTTGAGGATGATGATTATTTTAGATACCATGCTGTACTGGGATACAATTCCGGTGAGTTAGATATGAGTTTCGTGGTTTCTGTGGAGGAGACTCTTAATATTCCCATGTGGGGAAATGCCGATATGTATTTCGATCCAGATTCCAGGGTCGATTTTACGTATTCAAGTGGAGGGAATTCCCACATTACAGCGCTTTTGAACGGAGGTGTAAACTTTGAAGGAGATTTGGGCGATGCGATGAGCAGTATTCCCGCAGTAAATTTTACCGGCGTGAGCTTTCAAGGTCTAAGGTTAAGCACACAAGCCCCAATATTTGATATTGGAAGTGTGAATTTTGCCCATGCAAGCCCCCAAAAGAGTATGGGTGGGTTTCCTGTGAATATCCATAATATTGGTATCACAGGTTCTCCGGAAAACCCGGGAATCACCTTTAATCTGGCACTTACTTTAGCCGATGCAGGGTTTAGTGCCGATGCTGGTTTTTCCATCTATGGAAAAATGGCCATTTCAGGCAATGGAATAGATAAGTTTGAGTTTGATAGGGTAGATCTTAACAGTATTTCTGTAGAGCAAACCATTAGTGGTGTTACTTTGAACGGGGAGCTTATTTTTTACCATAGTGACCCCGTTTTTGGGGATGGATTAAGTGGGTCTGTGGAAGTAATGATGCCTATGGGGCTGGGGGGAGAGCTCAATGTGTTGTTTGGTACTAAAAAGAATCTTTCTATTGAGAATCCTGTATATAATACTGAAAACTATTTCTCTTATTGGTATGTGGATGGACTGATTAACATTCCCGCTGGGATTCCTGTGTTTAGTGGTTTTGGTATCTATGGGTTTGGAGGGGGTGTTTATCATCATGTGAGTCAGGAATCTGCTCCTCCGCAAGATGCCAGCATTTTAATGGGGGGAGAGGAGAACGTTAGCACATCCTCAGGAGTTAGATATGTGCCTGATTTCGAAACTTTTTTGGGAATGAAAGTAACAGCGGTTATAGGCACTATGCCGAGTAATGAAGCATTTAATATGGATGTCACTTTAGAGGCAGAATTCAACGATACAGGTGGTCTGAATAGAATTGGAATTAGAGGGGAAGGGTATATAATGGCCTCTATTGCGGAGAGGGAAAATGCAAAAGTGAGAGCCAATATTGAAATAGCTTATCATAAAGATCAAGATGGTGGCGATCGTGTGAGTGGAGATTTTGAAGTTTTTGTGAATTTTGAGGATTACCTGAAAGGCTCTATGAACAGTGAAGGTCTTTTTGTAGATGCCTCTATGCATGCTGATAGTGAGAAGTGGTACTTCTACATGGGAACCCCGGATAATAGATCGGGGCTTAAGGCTCAGGTATCCACCCTCAGTCTGGATTTGACGTCATACCTCATGGTGGGGCATGATATTCCAGCAGATTTACCTCAACTTCCTAGCGAAATCTCTTCTTTGATATATGGGCCTGGCCAATCTGAAATAGGAGTTGGGGGCTTAAATGCGGGCCAAATTGATGCCCGCGTACGACCTTCTCAAACTGAATTAACTTCGGGAAAAGGGTTTGCCTTTGGTACTACTTTAGATTTTGATACCGGAAAATTGCGATTTGCAGTTTTCTATGCCCAATTGAGGTTGATGCTGGGCTTTGATGTTAATTTCACCAATGCCGAAGGGCGAATTTGTGCCGAAACGGGATTAGCTCCTGGTATCAACAACTGGTACGCATCGGGGCAGGTGTATGCCGGACTTTGGGGTGAAATGGGGGTAGGTGTAGATTTATGGTTTATAAAAGGAGATTTTCCTTTCTTAAACATGGCGGCAGCTATTATGATGCAGGGAGGTTTGCCCAACCCTACATGGTTTGAAGGAAGGGCAGGAATGAGCTATAGCGTACTCAATGGTTTGATCACAGGGTATTGCAATTTCAAAATGGATATTGGGGATAAATGCTCGGTAGTAAATGAGAACCCTTTTGCTGGCGAAGAATTTATTGCTGGTTTTAATCCAGAAAATGGAGCTACCAATGTGGATGTATTTACTTACCCTGCTGTTTCTTTTAACCTTCCTGTTAATAAAATTATGGAAATACCTACACCTACCGATGAAGATCCTGCCAAAGTAAGGGTGTTAAGGCCGTTTATTTATGAGTTTTCTTTGACCAACCGAAGTACCAGTCAAAAGGTAACAGGAACATATAGGCTTAAAGAAAATAATGTGATAGCTCAGTATGAGATTGTTGAAGCACTTGAAAGTAGAAAACCTTATATGGTTGTAATGGAAGTCAGAGCCAAAGAATATTTCCCCAATGGTTCTATTCGTGATATAATGCATAATGGAAGAGTGTGGAGTGAAAGAAAATCAGTGAATTTCCATTCTGGCGACAGACCGGAGGTAATCGTTCCTGAAAATGTGAAATACACTTATCCATTGAACAATCAAGCTTATTTTCTACAGCAAGAAACAAGAAATGGAAGGGGGGTGCTAGTTTATGATAGAGCCAACCAAAATTATTTGTTTGAAACAGAACAAAATGGAAAAACATACGAATTTGTGGTGAGGTATCTCAATATGGAAGGGGGAGAACCTATTGAGAAAAATTTATTTTTGCAAAGTAATAGGCTCGAATTCGAACTGGCCAATTTGGAAAATAAAAAGTATTACGGACTTCAAATTATTAGAAAACCGGGAAGAAATATAGAATCCCAACTTCAAGCCGGTTTGAATCGGCAAAGAACACAGCTAGGTTCATCTATTCAAACAAGGGCATTGCAGCCTCTAAGTAAAATGATTGCCGGCGGGTCACTAAACATCAACGTGAAAGGAGTGGAACTGCCTGCAGAGTATGCCAAATCTGGAGAAAAAATATTGTATAAGTATTACTTCAGAACCAGTAAATACAATACAATTACTCAAAAGCTTGCTGGTATGAGTTTTCAACCTAAACATGAACCGGGGTTGGTACTGTTTGAACATGTGAAATTAACAGGTAGTTTGGATGAACCCTTTGAAGAGGCAGAGTTGAAAGGATTTTATAAAAGTGGGGTCAAGGTTACAAATCCTTTAGTTAACATGGAAGCTCCTTTTAATTCATCATATCACACTTCAAGGCTTAATTATTATATATATAACCTCTATACTGAATTAAGTAGGGTTAGAAGACGAACTGTTACTGTCGGTATAGTGCCAGTATATCTTAACTTCTCACTTTCCACTTTGGGAAGGCATGGCAAAGGCGTGCCTCCGGTACGTGCTGTTGAATATGCAACAACTACCTATATGGCAAAACCTATAAAAGAATATGAATTGAGAAGAGCTGCTGGAATTAATGAACCTGCACCCTCTACTACTTCTACTTCAAGTAGTGGTACCCAAGGTGTTTCATTGGTGTCAGGAATTAGTAGTTCTACTTTTAGACCCGGGGGAAGTGTCAGCACAGGTGTTTCTCCTATGAGTAGTTCTTTCAGACCAACTTCCTTTATGTCCTTGATGAGTTCTGGGGCTAGTGTTACAAGTGGCTTTGCTTTTAATTTAACCTATACGTCAAGTGCTTTTGCAAAAGCAGATTTTATGAGTTTACATCAAAACGCAACTTCTATTATGGCTAATAACTCGTATTCAAATGCAATCTATTCTTACAATAGAATGTTGCATCAAAAATTGAGAATATTTTTGATGACAAGGGCTTCTACATACAATTATACGAATGGGTCATATACTGTAAGGTTTAATTATAATCCACCCGGTTATGGAATGAAATCAGGATCATTAGTAAATAAAACATTTACTCTAAATTTCCCTGTACAATCACTCCATTAGCAGAATATTAAATGTATTTATAATGAAATATATAATGATAAAATTAATTGAAAATATATATTTAATTAAACAGTTTAAACAAGGTTTGTATAATGTTATTGTGCATGCAATACCATTGTTTGTAGCAGTTTTTATTACTTTCTATGACAGTAATGCTCAGGGTGACTTGCCTACAGAGACTGCCTCAATGGACTCATTGGATTTATTTCACAGTAGAATACATGTGCAAGCAAAACCCATGGGAGATTCTATCGTTTTGCGGTGGGCTACCGACAAACCCGGAGCTTGGGTTTGGGCCAATCTTAAGGGGTACTACATAGAAAGAATAAAGATGTCAAAGGATAGCCTTTTCTTAAAAAGTAACTTGGTAAAGGTCAACCCTCAGCCCATTAAAGCATGGCCTCTCAACGACTGGGAAAAAGTTGTAAACCCCAAGTCAGATAGCCCCAATCAATATGCCGCTATTGCTGCACAAATGTTGTATGGAAAAGGGTATAGTAGCCCAGATTTGTTTGATCAGGCCAATGAATTTGAAAACCGTTTTTCTTTTGCTCTTTTAGCTGCCGATATTTCTCCAGTTACTGCCGATGCTCTGGGGTTACGTTATGTGGATAAAAATATTGAAAAGGACGCTGTTTATATTTATAAAGTATATGTGTCTGAGTTATCAGAAAGCTATAAAATAGATACGGGGGCTGTTTTTGTGAATTCTGCTTATATACCTGAAAACCCTCAGGTTTTAGCTACTTCGGTTCTGGAACAAGAAAACTATGTGGCTTTCTTGTGGGATAGAAAATTATATGATTCTCATTATTCAGCCTACTATATTGAAAGGTCGGACGATCAAAAAAATTATGTACGTTTAACCAAACAGCCTTTTATAAATCCTATTTCCAACGATTTTAAAGAGAATAAAGAGTTTATCGTTTTTTCCGATTCCTTGGAACAAAACTACAAACCATATTACTACCGTATCATTGGAATATCCCCCTTTGGTGATACTTCTGAACCCTCTATTCCCATTAGGGCCATGGGAAAAGATAAAACTCCCCCAATACCTCCAACAGCGATTTCGGCTGAGTATTTGGGAGGTACAAAAGTAAAGGTTTCTTGGTCAAAAGATGTGAAAGAGCCTGATTTAAAAGGTTTTTTGATAGGTAGAAGTCAAAACGCAGGAGATGGGTTTGAACCTTTATTTAATGACCCTTTACCTCCTGGGCAAAACTCTTATGTGGATGAATCAGCACTATCCAATGGTACCAACTATTACCTTGTTGCAGCGGTAGATACAGCGGGAAATGGTAGTTCTTCCATTGTGAGCTATGCCATGATCATAGACAGTTTACCCCCTTTACCACCGAAAAACATCAAAGGCCATATCGATTCAACGGGTGTGGTTACCATTACTTGGGATAAGGGCACTGAACAAGATCTCGCCGGGTATATGGTGTATTTCTCTAATGATAAATCACATGTTTTTAGCACTTTAAACAACTACCCAATTCAGGACACTGTTTTTACCGATACTATCCAAATCAAGACCCTCACAGAAGATATTTATTATACAATGAAGTCTTTGGATGTAAACTATAATTACTCATCTCCTTCTGATACTTTGAAATTGTTAAAGCCCGATATTATTCCCCCCACAAGCCCTGTATTTACAAATTTTCAGGTGTCCGAACTAGGCATTCAACTTACTTGGACACCCACTTCGAGTACCGATGCAGTGAAGTATTTACTGTTCAGAAAAACGGATAGTGAAAAGGATAATTTATTGACAGAAATATCTGTCATTCCCGGTTTGCCAACTCAGTATTTAGACAGTAGTGTGGTAGAAAAAGAGTTATATGAATATACTCTTTATACTATTGATGATGCCAATTTAAGCTCTATTGCTTCGACTCCTTTAAAAGTAAAAATGGGTGATTTTAGTAAAGTGCCTCCTGTGAAAAATCTTTCCTATTCAATAGATCAGGAAACGGGCATATTGAATTTAAGTTGGAAGTATAATGAATCAGGAAACCATAGGTACCTTCTGTATAAAGCTGTTGATGGTGGAATGTTTCAAACCTATAAGATGTTAGATGGAACTATAAATAATTTTGAGGTTAAAAATATAGAAAAAAATAAAGTGTATGAATTTGTAATTAAGGTGCAAATTAAGAATGGTAAATCATCTTCTTTTGGGAACATTATAAAAGTTGTTGATTAGCTAATGTTATAATATTTAATAGTTGTCTTATATAAATTTTATGAAAATGAAAACCACAATGAAAATTACCGTATTTCTGTTTGGGATGTTATTGAGCTTGTTTCTTTTTTCTTGCGGCCCGGCCCGAGTAGTACCACCACCAACAGCTTTTGCCTATTCTTCACCCGATGTTGCTGTTGATTTTTATACAACTGGCTCCACCGGAATTCCATCTGATATTGATTGGGCCGGTGAAGTAGGTATTTTTGTTTTGGACTCTACGTACAAAGGAGTGTACATTGATTCTCTAACGGGGGAGGTTAGTTGGACACAAGATTTGCAATTAGGTAATAACCCAATAAAAATTACAGCAATGAACTCTGAAGGGCAAATTTCTACCAATATTGTATTAAAGCATTCTTTATCCGGGATATTTACAGGTGGCTATAACATCGATACGCTAAGTGTAACATTAGACTCAATAGTGTGGAAACAAGAGTATCTGGCAGATAGTGTGGTCAAGGTTGACTATAATACTGAAATTGGTACCAATGGTATTTTTTATCTGATTCAAGATAATGGCGTTTTTGCTAATTATACCACTTTTAATGGTTTGCAAAAGCAATTTAAGGGAAAGGTGGTGTATAGCCCTACTGTTACTCCTTACATTGAGGGTTTTTGGAAATATCCAGATTTAGATACGAAGTGGCGAGGCTATTTTAAAGTAAACCATTAAATGATAATTTCATTTTGTGTCTAATGTCAATTGTCAAATTAAAATACCTGTTCAAAGAAAATATTTTTTGCTTGTTCTAAAAAGAAGGAAACCCGATGCCATATTCAAGTAGGGAAAAAATAATTTAAATGAAATGTATAGCAGAATTCTTAAATTATCGATCATATTATGCCTCCTAACATTTTCGTTTGTGAGTTGCAATAAAAATAAAGTTGAACCCAATAACAGTAAAGGTGTTTCCTCAGCAGTATTTAATCCTGATATTACGTACGGTACAATGACCGATCAGGAAGGTAACGTTTACAAAACAGTGACTATTGGAACTCAAACTTGGATGGCTGAAAACCTTCGGACAACCCTGTATAACGATAGTACCCCAATTCCACATGTTACAGTAGATAGTGACTGGAGTACTTTGACTACTGGGGCATTTTGTAATTTACATAATACCACAGACGTAAACTTTATCGCTACCTATGGTCGTCTATATAACTGGCATGCAATAAATACCGGTAAATTAGCACCCACAGGTTGGCATGTACCCACAGACGCCGAATGGACAACATTAGTAACCTTTTTAGGAGGTTCAACCGTTGCAGGAGGTGAATTAAAAGAGGTGGGTTCCACGCATTGGCAAAGTGTAAATGTTGCAGCTACCAATAGTAGCGGATTTACTGGTTTGCCGGGTTCTCAGAGAAATCCTACGGGTACATTCCGAGTTAGTATTGGTCTGGGACAATGGTGGAGTTCAACACCGAATACAGGTAGTGGCCTTGATGTGGCTTTTTCTAGATATTTGTATTATGGCTATGGTGATATAAGTACTATCAGTGAGAAAAAGGTGAATGGGTTTTCTGTTCGTTTGGTGATGGATTAATAGAGTACTTGCTTACACCCCCCCATGTATGAACGAATATATGGTCGAATTACATTCGC
>JAOUKG010000644.1 GCA_029882725.1 Cyclobacteriaceae bacterium | reverse complement strand
TATTAAAATATGAGCAGCCCCTTCAAGTGCTTTTTCAGGATGTACAGAACCATCTGTTTCTATATCGAGAATTAATTTCTCATAGTCAGTTTTCTGTTCTACCCTTGTGTTTTCCACACTAAATTTTACATTTTTTATAGGTGTAAAAATGGAATCAATAGGAATATACCCAAAAACCTGCTCAGATGGCTTGTTTTCGTCTGCTGATACATATCCTCGGCCTTTATCAACAGTAAGTTCCAATTCAAAATCAGCTGAATCATCCAAATCACAAATTATTTGTTCAGGATTCAGAATTTCAAAAGCAGTAGTAAATTTTCCAAGATCACCAGCAGTTAGGTTACTTTGGTTCTTTACTGAAACCGTAATTTTGTTATCAAATGATTCTCCAATTTTTTTAAATCTAACCATTTTTAGATTTAAAATAATTTCAGAGAAATCCTGAACTACGCCTTTAATAGTTGAAAATTCATGTAGAACTCCAGGCACTTTTACACCAGTAATAGCATACCCTTCCAAAGAAGACAACAAAATCCTCCTCAGGGCATTTCCTATTGTTACGCCATATCCTTTTTCAAGTGGCTTAAAGGTAAAAAGGCCTCTAAAATCATCGGCTTTTTCCATTGCCACTTTATCCGGCATTTGAAAGGCTAATATTGACATATTTTCAGTTTGTTTAAATTATGACTAAAAGTCAAAAGTTTTATTTAGAATAAAGTTCAACAATTAACTGTTCGTTAATATTTTCAGGAATTAAATCTCTTTGTGGTATAGACATTACTTTTCCTGACATAGCAGAACCATCCCATTCCAACCAAGGGTATTTACGATTACTGTAAACAGCCAGGCTATTTGCAATAACTTCCAATGATTTGGATCTTTCACGTACTTCAACTATATCTCCAGCTTTTAATGCATAGGAAGCTATATTAACTACCTGTCCATTAACAACTATGTGTTTATGTAAAACTAATTGTCTGGCAGCCCTACGAGTAGGTGCTATTCCCAAACGGTAAACAGTATTATCTAATCTGGATTCAAGCATTTGCAACAAAACCTCTCCAGTAACACCACCTTTACGGGAGGCTTTATCAAAAAGATTAGCAAATTGTTTTTCCAATACACCGTATATATACTTAGCTTTTTGTTTTTCACTAAGCTGAACTGCATATTCAGATTGTTTTCTTCTACGGTTCTTACCGTGCATACCCGGAGGGTAAGCTTTCTTTTGAAGTGCTTTACTAGGTCCTAAAATAGGCTCGCCGTACCTTCTTGATACTTTAGCTTTTGGTCCTCTGTACCTTGCCATTATATATTCTCTTTAACTGTTGATAAAATTATATTATACACGACGCTTTTTTGGAGGCCGACAACCATTGTGAGGAAGCGGAGTTAAATCACGAATTGTGGTGATTTCAATACCTACTCCTTGAATTGAGCGTATTGCAGATTCTCTACCTGCTCCAGGGCCTTTTATAAAAACCTCTACCTTACGTAAACCAAGGTCATAAGCTTTCCGTGCACAATCATCTGCAGCTACCTGAGCAGCATACGGAGTGTTCTTTTTTGAGCCCTTAAAACCCATTTTTCCGGCTGATGACCACGAGATCACCTGTCCACCTGTATTGGTCATTGAAATTATAATATTATTGAAAGAGGCTTTAATATGAGCCTGCCCAATAGCTTCAACCAATACTACTCTTTTTTTAGCTTTGTCTTTTCGCTTCTGTGCCATTATTAACTATTATTTAGTAGCCTTTTTCTTATTGGCCACAGTTTTTCTTTTTCCTTTTCTAGTTCTAGCATTGTTTTTGGTCCTTTGACCTCTAACAGGTAGTCCTTTTCTATGACGAAGTCCTCTGTAACACCCGATATCAAGTAAACGCTTTATACTGAGCTGTACTTCACTTTTTAGAACACCTTCTACTTTGAAGTTTTCAGTTATGATTCTACGTAATGTTGTAGCTTCATCATCAGTCCAATCCTGAACCTTTTTATTTCTATCAACATTGGCTTCATCCAATATTTTTTGGGCTGAACTCTTACCAATACCGAAAATATAGGTAAGAGCAATCTCACCTCTTTTATTATCGGGGATATCTACACCAGCGATCCTTGCCATAATTAACCTTGTCTTTGTTTAAACCTTGGATTTTTTTTGTTGATCACATATAACTTTCCTTTACGTCGGATAATTTTGCAATCAGTACTTCTTTTCTTTATGGAAGCTCTAACTTTCATCTCTCATTTATTTATATCTGTAAACAATTCTCCCCTTTGATAAGTCATAAGGGGACATTTCTAGCTTCACTTTGTCACCTGGTAAAATTTTAATGTAGTGCATCCTCATTTTACCAGAGATATGTGCAATAACTTCGTGTCCATTCTCCAACTCAACTCTAAACATAGCATTGGAGAGTGCTTCCGTTATTGTACCATCTTGTTCTATCGACTTCTGTTTGGCCATATTACCATTTAAATATTTCTTCTATATATTTATGTGTTGTCAGAATCATGGTTTCATCCTTAAAAACTGCAACAGTATGTTCAAAGTGTGCTGATGGTTTTCTATCCTTTGTCCTGATTGTCCATCCGTCAGCCTCTTGTACTACATTTCTAACTCCCAGGTTAATCATTGGCTCGATAGCGATTATCATGCCTTCTTTCAACACCGGGCCTCGTCCTCTTTTACCATAATTTGGTACCTCAGGACTTTCATGTAGATTTTTA
>JAOUKG010000643.1 GCA_029882725.1 Cyclobacteriaceae bacterium | reverse complement strand
CGTATACAGTCATATAGGAAAGAGTAAAAAACACAAAAGCCACAATTAAGTGGCTTTTGTCGGGGTGGCAGGATTCGAACCTGCGACCTCCTGCTCCCAAAGCAGGCGCGATACCGGGCTACGCTACACCCCGAAACGTATCAAAACAACATCTAAGCAATAATATGCAGACGATGTGTTTTTCAAGACCGCAAATGTAGAGTATTCATTTCTTATTTTCAAACTTACTTCTAATATTTCTTTAGCATTTGGTAAATATTTTCGCAAATTACTTACCTTCACGTTTGAACGACATTCGTATCGTGAAATTTAAATTGTTGGAATGTGAAGTTAACCATTTATTTAGCCGATGACCATGCTATGTTTGCCAATGCCCTGGCACTTACTATAGAAGGTTTTAAAGATGTGAGTAAGGTGAAAACGGCAAGCAATGGAAAGGAGCTAATCGATTTAGTCGAGAAAAAAAAACCGGATGTGGTGATTACTGATTTTGAAATGCCTGTTATGGATGGTATGGAAGTCATTAAAAGAATTTCCAAAAAATATCCGGAGGTGAAAATCATTCTTCTTACTATGTATAATAATGTGCAGTTAGTCAGGGAGGCAATGGATCATGGTGTACATGCTTTTCTTACTAAATCTTTTGACCCTTCTGAACTTGAAACTGCAATAATAAGTGTTGTGGAAAAAGATTTTTACCACAATGATCTAATGTATAAAGCCTTAAAATATTCGGCGTCAGTCAACATAAAAACCTCCACGTCTCTTACAGATAGAGAAAAAGAAGTATTGCATTTAATTTGTGACGAATTAACCATGAAAGAAATTGGTGATAAATTATTTGTTAGTGATAAAACAATACAAAACCACCGACAAGCACTTCTTAGAAAATTGGGGGCAAAAAATACAGCGGGACTTGTAAAAAAAGCAATTGAAGAGGGAATTTATAAGATTAGTTGAATTGCCCTATTTTTATATAGTTGATTTCAACTATATTTTGAATAGAGAAGCCTCTTTTTAGTCTGAATATAAACATTTGTTTGTTTATCTATTTTCTTGTAAAAATAATTGAGTTTTATTCCTGTTAATTTAGTGGAAATTGATTGTCCATATAAAATTTTAATGCCATGAATTATTCATTTCAATTATTTCCGTCGATCGATCCAAGGCAGGGAGATGACAGTGCGAATATTATGATAACCCTTGAATCAGGTGAAAAATATTTTGGAAGTATTTACACATTCGAACAAGTGGCAAAATTGCACTCTAAACATAAAAATTCCGGTGAGTTTCTAAAAGGAAGTTACTTCTGGTCAAATAACCTTGTACTTGTTGAGGAGATCAATACAGAATCTATTCAAGGTGTGATAAATCATCTTATTGAAACTGATGCTTTTTATAACGCATTCTTCCCGGTCAATAAGGAGGCTTTTCAAACCTTAACAGCTCACGTAAATTAGATTTACTAAATTTTAAGGCTTTATAAATCACCGAAAGGTGATTGGAGTTTAAAAAAAAAGCGCATAATTATTATTATTATGTGCTTTTTTTATGTTAAAATTTTCAATTATTTATTTTTAGTCTTTTGTGAAATATTTTCAATTCACAAACCTATTTCGAACCTTCTGTCTATTTGTAAATAATTCCCTTTTTTTCTTTTTCAGCAGGTCTTGGCTTAATTAGATTGATCCCGGGTTTTAATCAAGGCACGAAGAGGGGATTTGAAATAGTAGAATGAGCTACAAGAAATCTCAATCAGAGAGATCCCCCCGGGGGCTATTCTCTTTTATATTTATTTATTAACTTTGCAGCGCATTATAAACCTAAAATACATGCTATTGGATTTTGAGATACCTATTGCTGAACTTGAATCTAAATTGGTTGGAATGAAAGATCTTGCCAAGGATTCTGGTGTTGATGTTGAGGACGCTATTTTGGCTTTGGAAGCCAGAATTCAATCACTTAAGGAAGAAACTTTCAGTACACTGACCAGATGGCAAAGAGTACAGTTATCAAGACACCCTGAAAGACCCTATACGCTTGATTATATCCATGAGATTACTGAAGATTTTATAGAACTTCATGGAGATCGTAACGTGGGAGATGATAAAGCCATGATAGGTGGTTTGGGTACCATAAATGGAAAGTCTTATTTAATAATTGGCCAACAAAAGGGGCGTAATACAAAGCAACGTCAAATGAGGAATTTTGGAATGGCCAATCCTGAAGGGTATAGAAAAGCCCTGCGTTTGATGAAAATGGCAGAAAAATTCAATATTCCAATTATTACATTGATTGATACTCCCGGTGCCTTTCCCGGGATTGAAGCAGAAGAAAGGGGACAAGGCGAGGCTATTGCATTGAACCTTCGTGAAATGTTCCAGTTAACAGTTCCGGTTGTTTGTATAGTAATAGGTGAGGGTGCTTCCGGAGGAGCTTTGGGTATTGCTATTGGAGATAGAGTATTGATGATGGAAAATACATGGTATTCTGTAATTTCTCCGGAATCCTGCTCAAGTATTTTATGGAGAAGCTGGGATTTTAAGGAACAGGCAGCCGATGCCCTACGACTTACAGCGAATGATATGCTTGGCCTAAAATTAATTGACGGCATTGTTAAAGAACCCTTAGGTGGAGCTCAGGCAGATCCTTTTGTTGCTTCTATGGAATTGAAAAAAGCAATAGTAGATAATGTGGAAGAGTTGGAAAAACTAAAACCAGAGGAGAGAATC
>JAOUKG010000642.1 GCA_029882725.1 Cyclobacteriaceae bacterium | reverse complement strand
CCGTCTGTTCCCGACAACTGATCATTGAAACTATATTCCAACCCGGCACCTCGGTTATTCTCATTTATAAAACCTACAGTACGATCACTCAAATCTTCAAATGGCTTGAACCTTTGGTCCACTTTTTCAAAAATCACTCCACCTTTAAATCTCCCCAACCTGAAAACAGGCCACTTTTCAACTTTTTTCTTTTCGTGGTAATTCAATAGTCTTTTACTGATTACCACATACCTACTTCCCCTTTTTCGGGCGTCAATAAGGCTGTTTTTATATTGTTTAGCTGTTTTGTTTCCGAAAAACTTTGCAATCTCAATGGATAAAGAATCAACTGAACTATTAAATACTTCCGTTGAGGGTACTGAAGGGTCAAAAGATACTCTATAAAAAGGCAATGAGGTAGCAAGAAGGCTTCCGTTATCAGAATAGATATTTCCACGAGTGGCCTTTACCGGTTTAAATTGAAATGTTACCCGGCTGGCTTTTTCCCTCCACTCATCACCCTGAACCCATTGAATAATGTTGATTTTCACTACAATAGCGATCGAAAAGATCACCATCAGCAAAAATGCTATTCGAATTCTTAATAATATGGACTTCTTAATATTCAATTTTCTACTACTATTTTATTTGGAGGATTCAGGCTTTCCTTAACCCCAATTTTTGCTACTTTTTTTGCTACTTCACTTTGTTTTCCTGACAGCATGTACTCAGCTTTCAGGGTTGTGTAATCGGCTCGAAGATCCTCAACTTCTTTTTCCAAAGCAGATATCTTCCGTACCGATTTTTCACTCGTGTGTGTATTCCATATATAAATGAGTGCCAATAGAAACACAAAAAGAATTTTTGGCAAATACCGCACAGGAATTCCGCCCTCTTCCAAGGCCTGCATTCCTAAGTATCTCTCCAAACGAGAAAACAGACTTCTGCCTTTCTCTTTCTTTTTGTCTGTTATAAATCTATTTTCAGCCATTTTATCTTTTTGTTGCTATCCTCAACTTTGCACTTCTAGCTCTTTTATTCTTTTCAATTTCTGTTTTTGTTGCTTCTATAGGTTTTGTGAAATCAGGATCAAAAGGTCTGATCAGGTTTCCATAAAAATCTTTATGCTGAACACCATTTATATTTCCGGCTCTCATCAGGTTTTTTACCATCCTGTCTTCAAGGGAATGGTACGATAAAACCACCAGTTTGCCTCCTGGCTTTATAATTTGAGGTAAACTCTCAAGAAAATCTTCCAATGCCCCCATTTCATCATTTACTTCGATACGTAGAGCCTGAAACACCTGAGCTTTGTATTTAAAATCTTTCCCTTTTGGAGCCAGCCTATCCAGAATTTGCCCAAGATCTGCTGTAGTTTTAAGAGGTGCGGAATGTCGGACCCGTATGATTTCGGCAGCCAATGTCTTTGCATTCCTCACTTCTCCATACATTCCAAATATTCGATGAAGTTGTTCTTCTGAGTAGGTATTAAGAATCACCGAGGCTGTTACTTTACCTTTTTGATCCATTCTCATATCAAGATCTGCCTGATAACGAGTTGAAAAACCACGTTCCGGCGTATCTATCTGATGTGAACTAATTCCCAAGTCGGCAAGTACCCCATCTACTGTCTTTATACCATGAACCTTTAAAAATCTTGTGATGTACCTGAAATTTGCAAAACAGAATGTGAAAGAACTTTCCTTTATCATTTTTGCATTTTGAGCCGCATCACCATCCTGGTCAAATGCTATTAATCTTCCTGTTGTCAACCTGCTAAGTATTTCTCTCGAATGCCCACCTCCACCAAATGTCGCATCCACATATACCCCATCAGGTTTTATATTGAGTCCATCTACACTTTCTTTGAGTAGAACCGGGACGTGATAAGAACTATCCGTCTCCATCTAGTTTCTCTTGTGCAAGTGCATTGAACTCTTGTGGGTCGTTGATTAAACTTTCATAATACAACCCAGGGTTCCATATTTCAACATAATTTCCCATTCCTACCACCACTGCATCTCTCTCTATTCCTGAATAGGCTAACAACAGCTTTGGTATCAAAAAACGTCCATTGGCATCAAGCTCCACAACCGAAATACCCTGGAAATACGTTCTCTTCAACTTTCTATTCTCCTCATTAAACCCACTTAAAGCCGCGATCTTTGCATAAATCTTATTATACTCAACCATCGAATACAGAAATATGCACTTATCGAAACCTCTTCCGATAACTACTTCTGATCCTGCCTCTTCAGGAAGATTGTTCTTTATCTTTGCAGGTAGAACTATCCTTCCCTTTGAATCCAGTTTACTTTCATATTCGCTAGTAAAAAATGTCATGATGACTTATGTACGCTTCTTCTTAATAACAAACATAAATAATATTTTTCCATTTTCCACCACTTTCCCCCACTTTTTTCCACTTTCCCCCATTTCCTTACATAAATCATACATTTTAGGCACCTTTAACACTATTTTTGGAGAGAACTATTTCTCAAAATGTTACGTTTCACTAAAATTAACCCTTGGTTTGTGTAAATTTGTGATATGAAAAGAGTGGTGGTAGGTCTTTCAGGTGGTGTAGACAGCAGTGTTTCCGCCTGGTTACTTCAGCAACAGGGATATGAAGTTATTGGTATTTTTATGCGGAATTGGAAAGATGATTCAGTAATCATCAACGATGAATGCCCGTGGATAGACGACAGTAACGATGCCATGCTTGTAGCTCAAAAACTGGGTATTCCTTTTAAAGTTATAGACCTTA
>JAOUKG010000027.1 GCA_029882725.1 Cyclobacteriaceae bacterium | reverse complement strand
AACATAAATCCTGTTTAGATCTATTCTTAAATCGGCTTTTACAGTCTCAACCACCTGATCCATATAATTGGGGGGCCAATTACCATAATTGGTTTTCAACTGAGGGGAAATAAGTATGAATGGAAATTTAGTTCCATTTTTCACGAGTTTTGGAGGGCCATTCACCAATACCTTGGTCAAATCAGCTTCGGTATCACCTCGCTCTCCAAGACCATGAAAGAAAAATACAACCGGGTAATTGTTAACATTTAAATTATAATCATCAGGAAGGTATTCCCAGTAATAAATACCGCCTGATGTTATCTTTACAGTTTGATTTTGTGCAATGGACGTGTATCCAAAAAGAGAAAATAGAAATAATATGACACATCTTTTTTCCATGATCTACACAATAGAAAAAGGTAATGAATTTAAAAAAAATTCTGCTCAATTAAAAGCTCTAAAGGGTTTTAATTGATAGTTTTTCAGTTGATTTTTTATATTTCTCACTGTATAAAGATTTATAACATTCAATCCATTTTTTAGCGGTAAGTTCATAGCTAAAAAATTGAACCCTTTCTGTACCTTTCAAAATAAGCTCTTTTCTAAAACTATTATTAGTCAGCAATACCCGCATTGCCTCTGAAATTTCATTTACATCAAATGGATTTACTTTAATAGCCGCATCATCAACAATTTCAGGCATCGAAGTAATATTCGAAGTAATTAAAGGAGTACCACAGGCCATGGCTTCCAAAACAGGAATTCCGAAACTCTCTCTAGTAGATGGAAACATAAATAACCTGGCATTTCTGTACAAGTAAGGAAGTTGGTTGTTTGGAACATAGCCCAGAGTTATTATATTTTTTAAACTGTCTTTTTTCCTTTCTTTTCCCATCATTTTGTAAATAACCGATCTTTCTAAATCTGTAATAACTAATTTTAAATCGGGAAACTCTTCAGATATTGTCAAAAATGCCTTTACTATATTTTTAGTGTTCTTTCTTGGATCTGAACTGCCTAATGCAAGAATATAAGGCTCATTTATATTATATTTATCGATTTTCCCATAGTTGGGTTCCATCCCATTACTTTGGTAAAGCCTCCCTACTGCATTATAATATGTTTGAATTTTATCTGTAAGAAAAGGAAAACGATCAATAGCAATATTCTTTTCTGTATTTGAAACAGTACCTACAAAATTGGCCTTTCTTATTATTCTGGGCACTATAAACCATCTGTATAAATTACCCAAACGCTGATATAAGGACCCTTTCACAAAATTGAAAGTTTCCATAAATATCACGTCATGCAAAGTCACAAGAAAAGGAATTGATAAAAACAGAGGAGCTGTATTAGCTGTAAAATGAATAAAATCAAGTTTATATTTTCGGATAAATAAAGGCAAGAGAATCTGTTCCCATATCGGGTAAGGGGCATGAGGAATTTCAATAATTTTAAAATTTGGTGTTTCTTTAATTATACCCTTATACTTGTTCTTTTTTACAAAAATAAAATAGTTGTTTTCGGTATCCAGTTTTTGTAGAGCACAAATCAATTCAGCAGCAACAATGTCCATACCGTGCTTTTTCTTCCTGAATAGCCTTTGCGCTTCTATGCCTATATTCATAATATAATGCTTTTATAAAAAATAAACAGCATTTTTAAAATTCCATATTATAGCTTTAACTACTGCACTTATATTTGAATATTCCTTTCTTAATAAAAGGAATAAAATGTTTTTTGGAAATGAAATCAGACCTAAAAAAAGCAGCCCGAAAACCTTCGAAATTCCTGTTGAGTTTCTCCTCATAAACAAAATTCTACTACGTGTCATGTAATATGTTTTCATTGGGGAATTCTTGCCAATCGACATAGACTCTTTATGAAGTACAGAGTATTTACCTACATACCATATTTCCAATCCCATTTTCTTTATTTGTTCACACCAATCAAGTTCCTCATAGTAAAGAAAATAGGCCTCAGGTATCTTTCCAACCCTATTAAAATTCTCCCTTGATATCATCATTGCTGCTCCATGGACAGATGAAGTAGGGTAATTATTATCATACTGCCCATGATCAACCTCTTTATACCCCTTTCTTTTACTTCTTCCTGTTAATTTATTAACATCACTATTCCCTGCATACTGTATCAAATTTGTATTGTGAAACTTTATTTTCGGAGATACGATACCCACCTGTGAATTGGCAATTATATTCAATATGGGTTCAATAGGTTCTTTTGTTAATAGAGTATCATTATTCAGGAAAAAATAATATTCACCGGTTGCGTAGCTCACACCCAAATTATTCCCCCCTGCAAAGCCCCGATTTTTTTCACTATTTATTAAAATGATCTTAGGATATTTTTTTTTTAACCAAGTAGGATCCTCTTTATTGGATCCATTATCAATCACTATAATTTCAAAATTGGCATAAGAATGATCTTCAACTGACTCAATGAGTTCGGCCGTCATTAACGAACTATTATAATTAATTGTAATTATGGAAATAAGTGGTTTAGTAAAATACTCCATTTAATCGTTATTATGATGTGGCGTATGAATGAACTTTTTATTTGCATTTTTAAGGTTAAAAAGCAGTAAAAACATGGTCAAAAATATCTTTGGCAAGTAAATGAGTGAGGTAAGAAGTTTCCATGTCCAATACTCCCTTGGTATTGAAAAAATGACTCCTAATATTAATAACACACAACAAACAACCCAATGATTGGTGAATAAATTAGTATCGGGGAAATATACCGATAAGATACTAACCAGTAACAAAAGGGCTAATGCCAATCCAATATTTACCAATCTTGGTAGTTGAATATTACGAATTACAGCACTGTTAAAGAATGAAATATTACCCCGAAAAGCATGGTTGAATCCTTTCCAAAAATACTTCGATAAATAAAAATACTGACTAGCTATCCATCTTTTCCGCTGATTTTTAAAAGAACTTTCCTTCGAAATCTTTTCATCAAATACGACAACATTGGATGCATACTTTATCTTAACACCCTTTTGTATATATAATAACTCCAACTCCTTATCAAAACCTCCCACCGAATTCATTTGTGATAGGTTTTCTGTTAATGATACTATCTCAAATGACATGCCCGACCCTTTTAATGCCGCCGACAACCCTACAGCATTTGATCCTTTACACAAAATGTGATTATTTATCTCTTCACTTAAACCATCCAGAAATGAAAGATAGTTGCTTTTGTTTTTTGCAGCTCTCCTTCCTTGAATTGCGACAAAGTTTTCAGCATGCAAAGAATTCATCTTAAGAAGAAACTTCTCTTCCATGACATTATCTGCATCTAAAACAACTACATTTTCATAGTTATGGGCGTATTGCTTTAAGGCAATATTTAGTGATTTCACTTTTGTGCTTTCCTCCAATTCAAGTTTTATCAATAGTATGGGAAGCATTTGCAGTTCCCTTATTGTAGATTCCTGAAGGTGATCGGCAATTACCAGTACATCAAATTTATCTTTTGGGTAATCCTGATTTAATGCCTCTTTAGCTACCTGGACAATCACACTATCTTCCTTGTGTGCTGGAATTAATATAAGAAATTTCCGTTTATCTATGTTAAAATCAAAAAGAGGAACCCTGTAAAACCATCCTGCTACAGACATAACAAAATTATAAACTGAAGTGAAATAGAAGTATACCAGTAGTAAACTTATTATAATAGGCATTATCAATTTATTCCCAAATTAATATTCATCTTGTTGGAACAGTGCAGGAAAAGTTTTAAATAAAATTTTTAAATCATATTTAAATGAATTTTTTCTGGCATAATCTATATCCAATTGTATTCTTTCCGAGTTACTGAGTGTATGTTTACCACGTTTTGTGACTTGCCACAATCCTGTGATCCCTGCGGGCGCTAAAAAACGCATTGCTACTTCATCCTTTACCAATTGTTCTGCCTCATATAACGGTAAAGGACGATTGCCAACCAATGACATATCACCAAATAACACATTGAATAACTGGGGAAGTTCATCTATGCTTGTATTCCGGATAAACTTACCAAACTTAGTTACTCTGGGATCATGGCTCAATTTGAAAAATATTTCATCTTCAGATTTTTCACTTTCATAACAGTTCAAATACCACAAATCTTTCAACTTTTTATCAGAATCCATTCTCATAGATCTGAATTTATAAAAATCAAAAACTTTATACCCCCTGCCTGCACGTCTGGACACATAAAATACGGGTCCCTTTGATTCCAATTTGATGATCAAGGATACAAGTATTAATAAGGGCGACAATAACAGTAACAAGATCGAAGATATCACAATATCAAATACCCTTTTTGATAGACTAATCTTATCGTTGTAGGTACCCTTATTCAACGATTCAAAGTCATTTACTCTTCCCCCCATTACCCAAATCATTTTGGAGTAATGTACCCATTTGGAAAATTCCAATTCAGAGTCAAAATTACTTCTGACATCATCTACACCGGCACTAAAAAAATTTAATTTTTCTGTTGAAGAAATTTTTGTTGCATAAAGAACAATAGGGATAAAAACCTCTCCTAAAATCTGTTTGATCTCCTGTATATTTCCTAACTGTTCATTATTTTCACAATCATATTCAATTATAATTGCACTGACCGTATTCAATAGTTCCTTTTTGGCAGAAAGAATCAAACTCTCAACGGACACCATCCGAAAGGTGTTTTGAAATAAACAAATTGCATTATTCAATTCTGAGTCATAAGACTTTTCGAGGTAAATGATTGAATTAGTCAAAACCCGATTATCAACATAATCAATTTTATAATCAGCGTTGTTCATGGCTAAATTACACCTAACTCAACTATATCATCTAATTTTTCTAACAGGATATCAGGGTTTATGGGTTTTCGAATAAAACAGCACGCCCCTGCTTCATAACATTCATCAGCAATTTGCCAATATGCAGACATTACTATAACCGGAATTGAATTAAAATTACCGCTACCCTTTAAATACTTCAAAAAATCAATACCTGTTATTCCGGACAGAACCAAATCCGTAATTATACAAGATATATTTTGGGTAGACTTTAGTACTGAAATTGCAAGTGCGGGAGAACCGCAAACTACAACGTTGTATTTTTCTGATAATATTGACTCCAATAATTTACAAAGAGCAAAATCATCATCCAATATTAAAATATCGCTTTTCATATTACACCAACATAATAGACAAAACAAAACCAAACCGTTCCCACTTTTGAGAACCAATAACTATTCACTTAGACAGGTAAGTAGTACGCTATAAACTATAAACAAATATATAACATTATGCATATAATCAAAATATAAAGTAATTTTTTTTACCAACATATTTACTATAATAAACACGTATAAAATAACCCTTTTGTTTTCGATAAATAACTCTTATTTTAGTGTGAATTATACATTTTAACCTTTTATAATTATTTAAAATAATAAATGTTTCAACACTTATTTAATGATTTACAATTAATTCTATGAAACTTTAATTAATTTTATATAATATTAAATAGATATTTATGCAATAATATATATGTATTATTTTAATTGTTTTAAATATTATTAAACCAAAAAAAAACCCAACCATCAATACAAAAGAAATATAATGTTATATATATCTCATTTTTGTATTAGTGATCGAGTAAAACCCAATTCAATAATATAGAAAAAAAGAAGAAAGAGTAGTAACTTTCTAAAAGAGTTTAGTTTGTTTTTGCACCAATCTCCTTCAAATTAAAAACCTCGATTTTATCATTCACAAGCACTTCCAATCGCCCCAATTCATCTACTCCTTTAATTACCCCAATAAATTCTTCGCCCGAAGGCAACCTTTGAAATTTTCCCTTTTTACCTAACCCCATCAACCGACTTAAAAATATCCTTTTCAAACCCTCCGGATTGACCTTAAACAATTGATAACATTCCTCAATTTCCTTTAGAAGTAAGCTCACAATTCCAGATAATTCATAGCTACGTCCGGTTATTATTTTTACAGAAACCGCCTGTCCTATTTCAAAACTCTCCTGATTTACATTTAAACCAATACCAATAATGGAATCCGTCAACAATTGCCCGGTTAATGAGTTGGCAATAAGAATTCCCCCTAATTTTTTTCCTTTATAATAAATATCATTGGGCCATTTAATTTCAACATCAATACCCAGGTTATGCATAATCCTGTTAATTGCCACAGTGGTTATCAATGTTAAACCAAATTGATCACGTGCCTGAAATTGTTCCGGAATCAGTATAACCGACATGGTAATATTTTCATCCGGCTTGGCTTCCCATGCATTTCCTAATTGGCCTTTGCCGTTGGTTTGGTGGTCAGTAATAACAACCATACCGTTTTCGGCATGGCCAGAAGCAATTAAAGTGGCCGCAATGTCATTGGTTGAATGACAAGTTGGCAGGTAATGAAGCTTCTTTCCTATAAATACTGTATTGGCAGGGATTTTATACAACTTATTTTTGTATTTTTGCAAGTATATAAAAGATTACTGAATGAGAAAAAATATCAAGCCCAAAGATGCAGAGATTTTGAGCAAATTGGTTGTAAAGGGCATGCAAGAGAAAAAAGGCCAAAATATAGTATTAATAGATTTAAGGGAAATTCAAAACAGTATAGCAGACTTTTTTGTGGTATGTTCCGGGAAAAGCGATACACAGGTAGAAGCTATTGCCGATTCTATTGATAAAGAAGTTCATTCAGTTCTAAAAGAAAATCCTGCACATGTTGAAGGAAAAAACAATAAAGAGTGGATGTTAATCGACTATATAAATGTTGTCGCCCATGTATTCAAACAGGGTACTCGTGAATTCTATAACTTGGAAGGAATGTGGGGAGATGCAAAAATTGAAGAGATAGAAACCATTAGCGAATAAAAACCGTTAGTGGCTTAAAAAAGAAAAAGAAAAAGCAAATGTCTGAAGAGAAGAAAAAAAACAATATAGGTGGGGGTGCACCCAAACCGGGGTTTCAGATTTGGGTTATTGCCCTACTGATCGGACTAGTTCTCCTGGTAACCTATTTTAATAAAGGCACTGAACTTCCTATAATCCAATCTACTGAATTGGAAAATATGATGAAGAGTGGGGAAGTTGAAAAACTAGTAGTGGTTAAGGATGAGAATGAAAGCTTTACAGCTGAGTTGGAAGTACATCTTACCCAAGAGGCACTAAAAAATGATAAGTATAAAAGATTTAGAAAAGAAAACTCTTTGGGTGTTGATTTAGGGCCGCATGCACGAATTAATATAAGCAAAAATCAGTTTGAAGACAAATATGTTCCTTTGAATGATTCCTTGGATCCGGAATATCAGGCTACTATTGATGAAAGAAAGAAAACAGACTATACCAGCATTTTTACAAGTTGGGGAATACTGTTCTTACTTTTATTTGGATTTTGGTTCATGATGAGAAGGATGACCGGTGGTGGTGGTCCTGGTGGGCAAATTTTCAATATTGGAAAATCCAAGGCAGCGTTATTTGATGCCGATAATAAAGTAAAAATAACATTTGCGGATGTTGCAGGGCTCGAAGAAGCCAAGGAAGAAGTAATGGAAATTGTTGAATTCCTTAAAACACCTACAAAATTCACTAAATTAGGAGGTAAAATACCCAAAGGAGCACTACTTGTAGGCCCTCCTGGTACCGGTAAAACCCTTTTGGCGAAAGCTGTAGCCGGTGAAGCAGCAGTTCCGTTTTTCACTTTATCAGGTTCAGATTTTGTTGAAATGTTTGTGGGGGTAGGTGCCGCAAGGGTACGTGACCTTTTTAAGCAAGCCAAAGAAAAAGCTCCTTGTATAGTATTTATTGATGAAATAGATGCAATAGGCCGATCAAGGGGTCGTGGACAAATGCCTGGAAGCAACGATGAAAGGGAAAACACCCTGAACAGTCTTCTAGTGGAAATGGATGGTTTCGCAACCGATTCTGGAGTAATTATACTTGCTGCAACAAACAGACCCGATGTTTTGGATTCCGCTTTACTGCGTCCTGGAAGATTTGACAGACAAATAAGTATAGATAAACCCGACATAGTTGGTCGAGATGCTATTTTCAAAGTTCACCTTAAGCCCTTAAAAATGGCCTCCGATGTGGATTCAAGAAAATTAGCAGCTCAAACACCTGGTTTTGCCGGTGCTGAAATAGCCAACGTATGTAATGAAGCTGCTTTGATTGCCGCAAGAAAAGACAAAAAAGCAGTTACTATGGACGACTTTCATGATGCCATTGACAGGGTAATTGGAGGTCTTGAAAAGAAAAGTAAAATCATCTCTCCGGAAGAAAAGAAAATTGTTGCCTATCATGAGGCTGGTCATGCTATAGCCGGGTGGTTTTTAGAATATGCAGACCCCCTCGTAAAGGTGAGTATTGTACCTCGCGGTGTGGCTGCCCTTGGGTATGCACAATACCTTCCAAAAGAACAATTCCTTTATCAAACCGAACAGCTTATAGACCAAATGACTATGGCTTTAGGTGGAAGAGCTGCCGAAGAAATTATTTTTGGTAAAATTTCTACAGGAGCCCTTAGCGATCTTGAAAGAATTACTAAAATGGCCTACAGTATTGTTTCTGTTTATGGAATGAATGACGAAATTGGTAATGTGTCATTCTTCGACTCCAAACAATCTGAATACAACTTTAGTAAACCTTACTCTGATGCCACTGCCGAAAAAATTGATATTGAAGTTAAGAAGTTGATCGATAACACATACAAAAGAACGAAAGACCTGCTTTTGAAATACAAGAACGAATTGGAAGTTGTAGCAAAAGAATTGCTTGAAAAAGAAATAATATTCCAAAATGACCTTGAAAGATTGATTGGAAAAAGGCCTTTTGAAAAAGAAACCTCTTATCAGGCATTCACCAAGGATGCTGATGAAAAAACAATTGGTAGTGAAGAATCAAACAAGGAGGATGTTCCTCAAACTCTTAAAGATGAACTTCCTGTAGAAGAATCTTCAGAGGTAAATGACGCAGAACCATTAACAAATAAAAGTGAGGAGTAATTAGGTTCAGCCTTTTGAAATTGATGAAAAATACAATCGTCCTTGAACCAATACAGATTCCTAAAGGAAAAAAAGTGTATTTTGCTTCTGATTTTCACTTGGGTGTACCCCTAAAAAATAAACTGGAAACGGAAATTAAAGTAGTAAAGTGGCTGGATTCTATCAAAGAGGATGCAGCCATTTTATTTCTTCTGGGTGACTTGTTCGACTTTTGGTACGAATACAGGAAAGTAGTTCCCAAAGGCTTCGTTCGTTTCTTAGGAAAACTTGCCGAACTATCCGACTCGGGTGTGAAAATAATCCTGTTTCACGGTAATCATGACATGTGGATGTCTGATTATCTCGAAAAAGAATTAAATGCAACTATATATTCAAACCCGGTATCTGTATCTATAGATAATAAACACTTTCATATGGGGCACGGTGACGGCCTGGGCCCAAAGGAAACAGGTTATAAAATTCTAAGGTGGTTTTTCAGAAATAAAACATGCATTTGGCTTTTCCGACACATCCCCCCCTTAATTGGTATGAGTATAGCACATACTTGGTCAAAAAGTAGTCGCTTTTCAAATCAGGAAAAAGAAGATGGATTTAAAGGAGAGGAAAATGAATATATTTTACAGTATTGCCTGGAAACAGAAAGCGTACAACATCATGATTATTACATTTTTGGACATCGTCACCTAATTTTAGACCTTCCCGTGGGTGAAAATAGCAGGTACCTTAATTTGGGCGAATGGGTAAACAATAGTCATTACATCTCCTTCAATGGAAAATTGGAACACCATGATTTTTAGGGTATTAATTCCGTTTCTTACCTCTAAATCTCTTCCACTGGCTTAAAAGTGTTCCCCCCGTGTTTTATTTAGATTGGTCAGAATTTATTAAATCTATTATTTGACGTAGTTCTTTAACTTTCAGTTCATCTACTTCATAACATTCATTTTCCGGTGAATTTGTTTCTTTGAAGGAAGAATGTGGCTCATTAATGAACACTCTTTTGTTCTCCATTGGCCTTTTTGCAGAAAAATGACATTCTTTTAGGCCAACTTGCTCAATAATAGCTTGTATATTCCCCTTATTTACACCCCCACCAGCCAAAATAATTATTCTGCTATCAGATTGTTTATTCAGTTTCCGAAGAGTATCCAGGCCCAAATCCACATTTTGATTCCACCCTGAAGTAAGCACCCTGGCTGCACCTGTATCAATAACTTGCTCCAGGCAATCCACAGGATCTCTTGACAAATCAAATGCCCTATGAAAAGTTACTTCCATATCTCCCGCCAATTCCACCAGTTCGCGGGTTCTTTTTATATCAATATTGCCGTCCTGATTAAGAATTCCCAAAACAACCCCATCTACGTTCAATTCCTTACAAACCTCAATATCGTTTTTCATAACCTCAAATTCCAGGTCAGAATAAACAAAATCCCCTGCCCTCGGTCTTATCATAGTGAAAACAGGGATTGAAACGACTTTCTTTATTGTTTTTATAAGGCCAAAATTGGGCGTAACACCCCCTTGAATTAGGTTTACACATAATTCAAGGCGATCTGCCCCACCTTTTTGAGCGGCTAAGGCAGATTCAACAGATTCTGCAATCACCTCTAGTTTAATTTTTTCCAATTCTAAATTGCATTAATTGCCTGAACTACCCTATTTCCCTTGCTTTCATTTAAAGCGTAGCTAAACCCTTTTTGAATACTATAACCTCCATACTCTCCATTAATATTCAGAGCAATGAAACCCACTTGCAACGTTTTGTAGTTAGGCTCTTTTGACATTACACGTTTAACAGCCAATTCACAAGCTTTTTGAGGGGAATGCCCCTGCCTCATAAGCTCAACTACCAAATGGGTTCCTGCAACCTTAATAACTGCTTCTCCCAATCCTGTGGCTGTGGCTGCACCCACTTCTCCGTCAACAAACAAACCAGCGCCAATTATCGGGGAATCACCTACCCTGCCTTGCATTTTAT
>JAOUKG010000641.1 GCA_029882725.1 Cyclobacteriaceae bacterium | reverse complement strand
CCAAAATGGGGAAAGGAACATTCAATGGCCATGTTGGAAAGTTGTAAATAACCACTATTTTTATTTTTATAAATGATTCAATTATAAGGGAACAAAAGCTTGAAACAGAACTGCTTAATGCAAAATATCAGGCATTAAAAAATCAGGTGAATCCCCATTTTTTATTCAATAGTTTGAATACCCTATCCGATTTGATTCATAGCGATCAGGATATGGCATCTAAATTTGTGGATGAAATGTCATCGGTTTTTCGCTACGTATTAGATTCAAACAAAAAGGATTTGGTTTCAGATGTTAAGGAGTTGAAATTTTTGAACTCTTACATGTATTTGCAAAAGAAAAGATTTGGGGAGGGGTTGATTTGTGAGGTGTATAGTGAGCCTTCCGATAAGCTGATCCCCCCATTATCTCTCTATATGCTGGTTGAAAATGCGATAAAACACAATTCCATTTCAACATCAAAACCCCTGACTATTCGTATTCTTAAGAGGGAGGATTGTTTAATTGTTGAAAATAATATTCAAAAAAAAGACATTCCCCAAAATGAAAGTACTAAAATGGGGTTGAAAAATCTGGAAGAACGATACAGGCATTTTAATACTACACAATTTAAAATAGAAGAAAATACTGGTAAATTTATAGTCACACTACCCTTGTTATGATTAATGTGCTTATTGTAGAAGATGAATTGCCTGCCGTAAATCGGCTGAAGGGATTGTTGCGCGATACGGATTTTGATACAGAAGTTTGTGGGGTATGCGATTCTGTGGAAAGTGTTTTGCAATGGCTAAAATCTAACCCAAGTCCCGATTTGGCTTTTTTCGATATACAATTGTCTGATGGACTCGTTTTTGAAATATTTGACTATCACTCAATTGATTTTCCTGTTGTGTTTTTAACGGCCTACGATCAGTATGCCTTGAAGGCCTTTGAAGTAAACGGATTGGATTATTTATTGAAGCCAGTTTCGAAAGAAAATTTAACAAACTCCATAGTGAAAATTGAAAAGTTGGTGAAGAAATGGTCTGACAAAGGGCTGGATCAAGCTGAGTGGGGAAGTGGTTTGGCCCCAAAGCTTAGGTCCAGGTTTTTAGTAAAAATGGGTGAACACCTCAGATCCCTTCCGGTTTCGATAATTCTGTGTTTCTACAGTTTCCAAAAATCAGCTTTTTGTATTGATGAGAGTGGGAAAAAATACTTAATAGATTTAGGTATCGATAAAATTGAATCCAGTCTTGATCCGGAAAAGTTCTTTAGAGTAAACAGACAGTTTATTGTGTCAATTCAATCCATTGAAGATATAATCCAGTATTCAAACAGTCGGTTAAAACTTCATATAAAAAAGGCAGAAGATCAGGAAATTATTGTGGCCAGGGAAAGAGTAAAATCTTTTAAGGAATGGCTTGACAAATAAAAAAGGGGCATGTATCCAGACTTTCGGCACAGCCCCTTTTAAACAAAATTAAGGAAATCTATTTATGGTTACTGGTTTTATATTTACTGGTTTTTTACAATTTGTGCATTGATAATTAGTTTTACATAATCGCTTACTACAACACCGCCCGCCTCAGTTATGGCATTCCAGGAAAGACCAAATTCTTTTCTGTTTATTTTACCTGTGATTTCAAAACCTGCTTTCGTATTGTTGTAAGGATCGACCATAATGCCTCCAAACTCTACGGCTAATTTTAAATCTTGTGTTGTTTCTCTGATGGTTAATGGGCCCTGAAGAAAATAATCGTCCCCTTCTTTGGAAAGTATTCCATTGAAGTTGATAGTTGGATATTTATCAGCAGCAAAAAAGTCTTCAGATTTTAGATGAGCATCCCTGTCGGCAACATTGGTATCAATGCTATTTACATCAATTGAAAATTTAACATGGGCACCTGTAAAGTCTTTTGATTCAGTTTCGACCGTACCTTCAAATTTTTTAAATGTACCTGTAACAGTTGAAATAACCAGATGTTTTACTTTGAATTGAACTTCAGTGTGCGTGGGATCGATGATCCATTTTGTAGTGGTTAGTGTTTCGGTATTCATGGTTCTGCTTATTAAATGTTTAAACATAAATTGTTTACAACAAATAAACATCGTAACCCATGAAAAAGTTTACTTAATGTGAAAATATTTTTAATTGGAGTAATATTATAGGTAGTTAAGGTAGAGAGTGGGGTTGGTTATTTGTTTAGTTGTTTAGTTGTTTAGTTGTTTATTTGTTTATTTGTTTAGTTGTTTAGTTGTTTATTTGTTTAGACGTTTAGTTGTTTAGAAGTGTATTTGTGGAGTTGATTCGTGTAGAGACAAAGATGGTACGGATGTCCATCCGGGTCCTTTTTATTTTTATTGGATATTAACACAGAACCAACAAAACAATTAATCAGGTTTACCGGGTTCCTTTGGTCTATCTAGACCTTAGGTGTAGAACAAATCCGTCAAACTGAAAGCTTCTTTCTGATCCTCGCCTTACAATATCTTGTTGAATTCGAGGTTAAAACACAAAATTATACACACTCACGCCAGGAAGTATATCGATTTAAACGTTTATTATGCGGCAGTTTATGTGTGTGTTTTGTAACTTACAACGGGGAGGGGAAGATGCTTTATCCCTAAAAAACAATCTCCATAACACAAAATTTTCTTGTTCATTATCTTGAAAATAAACGTTTAACTTTCTTAAACGCAAGGTGTATGAAAAATAGATGGGTCTGAGTTCTTCCTAATGGAATCATTGAGTTGGCCGACTTTTATTTTAT
>JAOUKG010000640.1 GCA_029882725.1 Cyclobacteriaceae bacterium | reverse complement strand
ACCATATAGGCCATATACCTGCCATCCTTCGACCAGGAGGTTCCCGCCAGCGAAATTGTTCCGTCATTGGAGAATTTATTGGGATCAAGAAATACAGTGGGCTCTTCCTGAAGTGTTGTCATGCTATATAAAACGTTCTGATTCTGAAGACCATCGTTTTTATACATGTAATATATACCATTATGTTTGAAAGGGGCCGAAACTTTTCCATAATTCTCCAGTTCCATTAACCTTTCTTTAATATTTTTCTTGTAAGAAATATTTTGAAGGTATTCAGAGGTCAGTTGGTTTTGATTAGTCACCCAATTTTTGGTCTCTTCAGAATTATCATCTTCCAGCCATCTGTAAGGATCTGCCACCTCTGTTCCAAAGTAGGTATCGATATGGTCTGTTTTTCTAGTCTCAGGATAAGGTAATAAATTGGAAGTAGTCTCTTTTTTATTGGAATTACATCCAACGAAGGTGAAAATTACCAGCAGGAGAGGAAATGTATTTTTCATAGTTTATTTGTTCAATGAATTTTATTGAATGCGAATCAGGCGACAAAATCCTTTTGCACAATCCTTTAATAATGGAAATATAAAATAAAATTTAGGGATTATGAATACAAAAGGAGATTAGCAGAACTTTTTTGTTTGAATCTAAGTGCTTTAGATTATAAATTATATACTATACATTAGCTAATTTTAAATTAGTCAATAATATATAATATTCATAAAATTATCAATTATCAATTATCAATTATCAATTATCAATTATCAATTATCAATTATCAATTATCAATTATCAATTATCAATTATCAATTATCAATTAAAGATTGTTTTAAACGCTTCCTTAAGTTCTTTTCCTGCTTTTTCCAGATTAGACTCTACTTTATCCCAAGTTTCTTTATTGTTTTCTTTAAAGGATTTGAATTCTTTCTTCATAGTCTCTTTGTTGCGCCGGAGCTCTTCGTATTGGTCTGAATAGTTTTCTTTTGCCTTTTCTTTTAGTTTTTCAAGGTCTTTTATCATTTCATCCAGCTTTTTTCCAAGCTTTTTAAAGTTTTTTTCTGCTTTTCCTTCTGGTTTTCGTCCCATTTCATTTTCAATTTTACTTAATTTACGAAATAATAATTTATCAGGTTGCTATGAAGGGCAGATTTACGATTTTAATAGTATCTATTTTTCTACTTACAGGTGTATTTGAAACGGGATGTGCCTCTTCCTATAAGCAACATAAACCTCATGGTAAACTGAATCCAAAAAAACCTATCCCTTGTCCTGGTAAACCAAAATGCAGATAGAATTGAAAAAAATAAATATAGCCATCGATGGAGTTTCGGGGTGTGGTAAAAGTTCAACAGCGAAGGAAGTTGCCCGTAGATTGGGTTTTACTTATTTAGATACAGGTGCCATGTATCGGGCAGTAACTTATGGTCTTTTAAAAGAAAAGATTGATTATCAAAACAAGCCAGCTTTACACGACTTTCTTACTAGTCTGGAAATTCATTTTACAGCCAAGGAGCAAGGGTGGACTACTTTTCTGAATGGGGAAAATGTGGAAATGCAAATAAGGAGTCTTGAAGTTTCCGGAAAAGTAAGTGAAATCAGCGCGATTGTAGAGGTAAGAGAGAAACTTGTGGAGTTACAACGTCAGTCAGCCCGGGAAGGTGGTATTGTTATGGACGGCAGGGATATCGGAACGGTGGTGTTGCCCGATGCCGATTTGAAGGTGTTTATGACAGCCAGCCCTGAGGTCAGAGCGCAAAGGCGTCAAAAAGAATTGGAAGAAAATGGTGTAAATGAGCCATTCGATAAAATACTTGAAAATTTACTTGAACGCGATCAAAAAGACAGTTCACGCGAGGCAAGTCCCTTGGTTAAGGCAAAAGATGCGATTCTAATTGATACAAGTACTATTTCATTTGAAGTTCAGGTGAAAAAGATACTTGATTTAGCTAATGAAATTATGAATGAAAGAGCTATTTAATATTTTATGTCACATTTATTGCTAAAATATTTTATACAGTGATATTTTTATTAATTTTGCCGACGGTTTTTACATATAAATTAGCTGTAATTCAATACACTTATGTCACAGCATATAAAGCTTAAAAAAGGATACGATATCAAAATTGCCGGAGAGGCCGAGAAAAGGATCGTTGCATGTGAACAACCTAAAACTTTCGCAGTTAAGCCAGATGACTTTAAAGGGATTTTAAGACCAAAACTATCCGTTCAGGAAGGTGATAAGGTAAAGGCAGGATCCCCCTTGTTTTACGACAAGAAAAACACCCAAATCAAGTATACTGCCCCAGTTAGTGGGGAGGTAGTTGAAATTGTAAGGGGTGAGAAACGTAAAATTGAGGCAGTAGTAATTCTGGCTGATGAAAAGGTTGAGTATCACTCTTTCAAGAAATATTCCATTTCTGAATTAATGACTTTGTCAAAAGAGGATGCAACGGTTCAAATTACTGAAAGCGGCTTATGGCCGTCGATCATTCAGCGCCCCTTTGGAGTGGTAGCCCACCCTGAGGAAACTCCCAAGTCGATATTTATTTCCGCATTCGATAGTCATCCGCTTGCGCCAGATTATAATTTCATCTATAAAGATGATCAACAAAATTTTCAGGCAGGTATAGATGTGTTAAAGAAATTCACATCCGGAAACATTCACCTCAATATAAATGCTACGGCCGAGGTAGGGCAGTTGTTTGCCCATGCTAAAAATGTAACATTGAATAAATTTACAGGGAAACATCCGGCAGGAAACGTAGG